>DASXKM010000647.1:0-2795 GCA_036496825.1 Puia sp.
TCAAATACGGATTGGTAAAATCCTGAGGTTACCTAACTTTATCTGTATGACAAAAAAAGCGATTATCTCCGGCCTGATTTTCCTTTTTTCTTCATCCTGTTTTTTACAAACAAAAGCGCAGACCGTGATTCCTTTATACGATCAGGAAATTCCGAATTCAAGACCGGTGGCAAATGAAGAATATTCCCGCATTGAACCCGGCAATATTCTGATCGTCTATAAAGTTTCGAGACCCACGCTGACTATATTTCGGGCGCCCGGAGAAAAGGCTACAGGTGCCGCCGTAATTATTTGTCCGGGCGGGGGTTATTCAAATTTGGCCATGGGATATGAGGGAACCGATGTGGCTAGGCGTTTTAATGAATCCGGCATTTCCGCATTTGTGCTGAAATACCGGATTCCAAACGATATAACCATGATCGACAAAGAGATTGGGCCTTTGCAGGATGCCCAGCGGGCAATTTTGATCGTTCGGACCCGGGCGGCAGAGTGGGGGGTGGATCCAAAACGAATTGGGATCATGGGCTTTTCCGCAGGTGGTCACCTGGCTTCTACAGCAGGAACCCATTTTAATAAAAATTATATTGACAATCCTGGACATACCTCATTGCGTCCGGATTTTATGTTGCTGATTTATCCCGTCATTAGTTTTAAACCTCCCATTGCGCATATGGGATCCGCCCATAATCTGCTCGGCCCCGATCCTTCAAACGGAGAGATCAATGAATTCTCGAATGAAATGCAGGTAACGGATCTTACACCACCCGCATTTCTGGTGCATGCAAAGGATGATAATGCGGTACCATATGCAAATAGTTTGGTTTTTGCGGAAGCTCTTAAAAACCACCATATTCCGGCGAAAGTTTTTTTATATGAACGGGGAGGTCATGGTTTTGGAATGACGAACAATACGAGCCCACAAATATGGATGGATTCATGTATTGAGTGGATTTCCGGTTTAAAGACTAAAAACTAGTGGCTGAGAATTCAATTATACCCCTGGCTAATGGGGGATTTTTAAGATTCCATGCAACATTCCAATTTTAGTATGCGTCCTATCCTTATCAGCGTAAACTATAAATAATTCCCATGCTAAAGAACTTTTTCAAAGTCGCATTCCGGAATCTCTGGAAAAACAAGGGTTTTAGCGCCATCAATATTACCGGACTGGCAATAGGAATGGCAAGCGCCACATTACTCCTGCTTTGGATCTATGATGAGATAAGTTATGACCAGTTCCATATAAAAAAAGATCGCATATATGAAGCCTGGAACAGGGCAGAATTCAGTGGTGAATTGCATTGCTGGAACACGACACCCAAAGTGCTGGGTCCGACAATGATCCATGATTTTCCTGAAGTGGAATCGACAGTCCGTGTAAACTGGCCTTCCAGTTATTTGTTTACGGTGGGAGAAAAAAGGATCATGGTTCAGGGAAATATCGTCGATTCCTCCTTCCTTGACATGTTTAGTTTTCCATTGCTGAAGGGCAATCCGCATACAGCCCTGAATGATATGCATTCCATTGTTGTTACAGAAAAACTTTCAAAGAAATTATTTGGAAACGAAGATCCGATCGGAAAACTAATAAAAATTGACAATAAGGAAACATTTCGGGTTACTGCCCTGGTAAAGGATCCACCGGGTAATACGCGCTTTCAATTTGAGTATTTAATTCCCTGGGCATATTTAAATCATTTGGACGGAGGAGAAGAGAACAACTGGGGGAATAATTCAACAAGGACCTATGTGCTGTTGAAACCAACTGCAAGTCTGGCTTCAGCACAGAAAAAACTGCTGACATTGAAACGCAAATACGACAAGGACGAAGATGCGAAATGGGAAATGTTTCTATATCCGATGGACCGCTGGCGCCTGTATTCAAATTTTAAAGGTGCTGTTGAAGACGGGGGCCGGATCGAATTTGTAAAGCTTTCCGCAATCATCGCTTCGTTTATTCTTTTGATAGCCTGTATAAATTTCATGAATCTCAATACGGCACGCAGTGAAAAAAGAGCGAAGGAAGTGGGAATCCGGAAAGTGGTGGGTGCACGTAAAGGCGGCCTGATCGGCCAGTTTCTCGGAGAATCCATATTATTAAGTTTCTTCTCAGCCCTCCTGGCTATCGGTCTGGTTGAATTGAGCCTTTCCACCTTTAATCAGGTGACGGATAAAAAGCTTTTTATCCATTTCGGCAGTATATATTTCTGGCTCCTTGTTTTGGGATTTATTTTACTGACCGGAATCCTGGCCGGAAGTTATCCTGCCTTTTTTCTTTCCTCCTTCCAGCCCGTCAAAGTTTTAAAGGGTGGTTTTAAGAAAGTAAATGCATTGGTGACACCAAGAAAAGTACTCGTTGTCCTGCAATTCAGTTTTGCCATCATTCTGATCATTTGCACGATCATCGTACAGCAACAGATCAATCATGCGCGGGACCGGGATACGGGGTATGACAAGAATAATCTGATCTATCATTTTCTGACTGGCGACATTGCAAAAAATTATACCCTTATAAAAAACGAACTGATTTCATCCGGTGCGGCAAGTTCTGTAACGAAAACCAGTGCCCCACTGACTCAGGCCTGGAGTGACAGCTGGGGGTTTGAGTGGGAAGGAAAGGACCCGAACGACAAGACTGATTTTGACCGGTACTCGGCCGACGATAATTTTCTAAAAACTACCGGATTGCAACTGGTTCGCGGGAGGGATATGGATCTCGATAAGTACATTACTGATTCAACAGCCATGATCCTGAATGAATCTGCATTGAAAACGATGAAATTCAAAGAACCCAT
>DASXKM010000648.1:0-2922 GCA_036496825.1 Puia sp.
CTTTGACAGGCGAAAGTTTTGAAATGCCCATTGAACGCAAGGCACCAGGAGTTATTTTCCGCGAACCAGTAAAAGAACCTCTGCAAACAGGTATTAAGGCGATTGATGCTATGATTCCGATTGGCCGAGGTCAGCGCGAACTGATTATTGGTGATCGCCAGACTGGTAAAACTGCGATTGCCATTGATACTATTATCAATCAAAAGGAATTTTACGACGCCGGCAAACCGGTTTATTGCATTTATGTTGCGATCGGTCAAAAAGCATCAACCGTTGCAGGTATTATGCAAACGCTGAATGAAAGTGGCGCGATGAAATATACTGTTATTGTTGCCGCATCAGCTTCAGATCCTGCACCATTGCAATTCTACGCTCCGTTTGCAGGCGCGGCTATCGGAGAATATTTTCGTGATACCGGTCGTCCTGCACTGATCATTTTTGATGATCTTTCCAAACAGGCTGTTGCGTACCGGGAAGTTTCTCTACTTCTTCGCAGACCTCCGGGACGCGAAGCATACCCCGGAGATGTATTTTACCTGCACAGCCGTTTGCTGGAACGTGCTGCAAAAATTATTCAGGATGATAAGGTTGCAAAAGACATGAATGACCTGCCGGATTCACTGAAAAATAAAGTAAAAGGCGGCGGCTCTCTGACGGCATTGCCTATCATTGAAACTCAGGCAGGCGATGTATCAGCTTATATACCAACGAATGTAATTTCGATCACAGACGGACAAATATTCCTCGAAGGAAATCTGTTTAATGCTGGAATTCGACCCGCGATTAATGTGGGAATTTCAGTCAGCAGGGTAGGTGGAAATGCACAGATTAAATCGATGAAAAAGGTTGCAGGTACACTGAAGCTTGACCAGGCACTCTACCGGGAAATGGAGGCATTTTCAAAATTTGGAGGCGATCTGGATGCAAGTACTAAACTCGTATTGGATAAAGGAGCACGGAATGTTGAAATTTTGAAACAACCACAGTATGCACCAGTAAAAGTCGAAAAGCAAGTGGCAATTATCTATCTCGGCACGCAGGGTTTGCTTCGGGATGTTCATGTTAGTAGGGTAAAAGCATTTGAAGAGCATTTCCTTATGGAAATGGATAACAAATTACCCGAAGTACTGGCTGAATTCAAGAAGGGAAATCTCAACGACGAACTGATCAGGAAAACGGTGCAACTCGCCAGGGAACTGATACCGCAATACAAATAATACAACGTCAGATCAGAATCACTGATTAGAGGCTGTTTTAGATCTGCAAAATCAAAACCGTTACCTATTGGGATCTCCGGCTAAAAAGCCGGAGATTTTTTATATACCATTTAACCGGCTAACAAAACAGCTAGGTAATTTTACTATTTTTTTGAAAATGCTTGCATTATTGAAAAACGCTTGCAATCTTTGTCTTGTAGCGATGCCGTACCAATCTCCTGATTAACTTCCCTTTCCAATCTTCCTGATTATTATTATTGTTTTTTTTCGATAGAGGTTTCCAATCCTTCAGAAGAATTGCTCTTGACCAATTACTATGGGTTTTCCTGTAATCCCGGTTAATACAAGTTATGAAGGAGTTGAATTTTGCAGATGGTAGTAATTCGAAACCTCATTTTGTTTTGAGAATAACTTCAGTTCTTATTATATGTTTAATAACCGTTCTTACGCAGGCACAATCACTGATTCCGGAGTTAAGTTTTAGAAACCCTGTTTTGAAAACGTGCAAAGGATGTTCAGCAGACGGCCACGACGGAGCTGTTTATATTTTCGAAAATGTGGGGTGGAATGTGGATGCATTGGTTACCATTCTTGGCCGCAGCAGTGCCGAAGTAACGTTGTCGGCATCAGATATTCAGGGTCCTGAACAAGATAGTGTTGGTGGAACCGGCGATGATAATGCCTGGCAGCCTCAGATAAAATATGCCGACGGAAAAGCACCGGCACATCAGACATGGTGGATGGAATTTAAGATTTCATTTGTAAAACATTTGGATCGGAATATGTCTTTATCAGTGAATCAGTTCTTTGTTTCAGGATTAGATATTGACGGGGATGGAAATCAGTTACACGAATTTCAGTCATATTACAAGATGCACTTTTTTTCTCTTGAACCATTCACCGCTGTTTTCGCGTCATCTGTTCAGGGTTCAGAAATGGATCCTCTGCTGAAAGGAAAACGTTTCGATGGTTCTTCAAAAAATTATCCCGGAATCTCCATGACAGCCCAGGATGCGATGGTGAATAATTTGTATACGGGTTCCAGTTCCATGGTTGTACGGCTAGGGGCTGAAACGAAAAAAAACGGATCAACAAAAGCTGACAGAATGTATGGACTTTTATTTAAGTCGTTGGTATTTGATGTTCCCGATCTGCAAAAAGAACCTGTTAATCTGGTTGCTTTCAGGTAATCGGACCAAGAGTGGGAATGGTGAATGCGGAAAAAAAGAATAATAGTTTTAGATACTCTATATCATTTGAAGTTTTAGTTTTAAAGGGTACGATCAACAACGGCCGGGTTTGTCTAAACCTGGCCTTTTTGCAAATATTTGGTTTATTTTATAAACTAATTTATATTTGTATTCGGCCTATAACAAACGCTAAATTTGCAGGCATGTTTTCGCGGCGGATCCTCATATTAAAATGTAAAAAAGGCATAATTCTGGGCCTCATATTGCTTTTTACTCAATGTTGTCCGGAATTATATGCACAAACGCAGATTTCCGGCATAATCAGGGATACTAAGGGTCATGCCTTACCTGGTGCAAGCATTAGCGTAAAAGGTAGTTTTGACGGAGCTACGTCTGATTCCAGTGGTATATATTCATTTAACTGTGCTGATACTGGTTTACAGACTCTAAAAGTGAGCTCAGTGGGCTATCGTTCGATTGAAGTAACCTTACAGATGACAGGTAAGTCTGTAAAA
>DASXKM010000649.1:0-1576 GCA_036496825.1 Puia sp.
ACCAGCGGGAGCGCCACATTCTCGGCAGCTGTCAGCCTGGGCAATAAATTGAATTGCTGAAATACAAATCCGATTTCCTGGTTGCGCACTTCGGCCAGCGCATCGTCCGGCATTTCGCTTACATCCTGTCCGTTTAATATATAAGTTCCTTCTGTGGGAGAATCCAGGCAGCCCAGGATATTCATCAGTGTACTTTTTCCTGATCCGGAGGGTCCCATCAGCGCGACGTATTCATTTTTGTAAATATCCAGGCTGATGCCTTTCAGTACGGGAACGGCCTGCTTGCCCATAAAATAACTTTTCACAATCCGGTCCAGATGAATAATTAACGCCATATTCGTTTCTTTTAACTCCCGGAGGAGGTGGTTGGATTTTTTACAACCTGCGGAACTTTAAAATATTGCTGATCAGCCAATGGTGCATTTTTCAATGCCTCAGAGCGGCTCAGCGGGGTTTCGGGAACATCTTCCCGGAGTATATTAGTTTCTTCTCCCATATACAAAAGCGGCTCCACCTGTTGGAGATCGAGTTCGTCTAATTTTTCAACAAAGCCAATCATTTTCTGCAGATCCTTTTTAATTTCCTGCTTGCCGGTTGCATCGAATTCCAGACAGGCCAGTTTGCATAAATTATCCACGAGTGCATCATTCACTTCCATAAAAAGGGATTAAGACAAAAATAATGGTTTCAGGGAGATTTTGCGTGCCCCTTCATTATCTTCGCCTTCCTCTATGGAGAAAAATAAAGAAATTGTTTTAAGCGGTATCAGGCCCACCGGTTTTCTACACCTGGGAAATTATTTTGGGGCATTGAGAAACTGGGCGAGAATGCAATTTGACTATACCTGTTATTTTTTTATAGCCGACTGGCATAGCCTGACTACCCATGCTGATACCCGTGAGTTAAGACATGTTACAAGGCGCGTGGTTTCTGAACTGATTGCCGGCGGCCTCGATCCGGCTCAATGCACGATTTACGCACAAAGCGATATTCCCGAAATACCGGAACTCTACCTGTATCTCAATATGCTGGCCTATAAGGGGGAACTTGAAAAAACGGTTACATTTAAAGAAAAAGCGAGGAAACAACCGGACAATATCAATGCCGGTCTGCTCACATACCCAGTGCTACAGGCAGCTGACATTCTCATACACCGGGCGCACTACGTGCCCGTTGGAAAAGACCAGGAGCAACATATTGAAATGACACGAAATTTTGCCGAAAGGTTTAATCACCGGTATGGCGAAGTATTCCCCGTGCCTAAGGCTTTCAGTTACAGCGAAGATCTTGTTAAAATTCTCAGCCTCGATGGCAGTGGAAAAATGAGCAAGAGTGAACAGCAGATGAATACCATTTATCTGAACGACGATGATGAGCTGATCACCAGAAAAATCATGAAAGCGAAAACGGACCAGGGCCCGGTTTCTCCCGACAGTAAAAAGCCGGAGTATATTCAAGGACTTTTCACCCTTCTTGAACTGGTAAGCAGTTCAGATATCGTCAGGAAATTTGAACATGATTTCAATCATTGCCAGATTCGTTATGGAGACATGAAAAAACAACTGGCTGAAGATAT
>DASXKM010000650.1:0-2178 GCA_036496825.1 Puia sp.
CTATTTAGTAAACTGGAGAGCGGACCGATGAAAGATGTAATTAATGACATCTTCGCCTGTTTTTTTAACTGCTCTTCGGAAGAATGGCGTCTTTTTCTTGGTGGTCTGGCGCGTATCACCTGTTTGCCTTTCCAGGAGGCGCCGACTACCGTGCCGACCGTTCCACTGAAACCGCCAAGGATACCATTGGGTAATTTTGCCATACGATTGGATTTAAATTTTCATAAAATAGGATTTCTGATAACAATAAAATAACTCTGCTTATTTATTCCATTTTTAAAAAATAGTAACCTATAATCGGGAAATTTTTTTGTAAATTGAGGAAACGGAAATCATTTGGGTTCGGCGCCCCTGAAAAAATGACATATCAGGCGAAGGCTGATAAACTCGTACCAGATTATGACTTGATTCTGACTTTGTTCGCATTTCCTTCGCATATCCTTCGCATATCCTTCGCATACTGTTCGCCCCCAGAGGCGAACAACCTACGATCAAAATACGATGAAGCCTTTCATTATTATGCCTTTTGGTCAGATTGACATAGGGCTTCAACCTCTGCCGGGTGGTTCGCCGGCTTCATTGAATTTTTCCAGCTCTAAAAACTTTGGGAAACCTGGTGGCATTTGAATTGCAAGTATGATTATTATTTATTGTAATTGTAATTCAATCATATATATGACAACGAGGAAAAGGCAATTATTTGTGGTAATTCTGTCCCTATTATTGGTTTTGGATATGAGCCTGGTAATTTATGTAGTTAATATGCTCATTTAATTGCTTTTTATTTTTCGAAGGCTTTCAGGGTATCATGGCATTCTGGGGGGCAGTCTAACACAAAGAAATCGTGAATTTTCGCTCCTAAGTTGTGAGCAATCGTTTTACAAAATCTTATTTTGTTTTCGTAATCGTATGTTTTAATTCATTGATGGCGATTTTCGGAATCAGCACCGCGTTCACTTTCTCAACGATCATTTCTTTCGGTAACTTAAAAGATCCGAATACATAAGTCTCCTGCGCATCGCCTATTCTTATCAGATAGTTTCCGGCGTCGGCAATCCATGAAGTCTTTGCGGTATTAAAAGAAGCCAGGTCTGCAGGTGTTAGCAAGAACTCCAATACCTGGGATTCGCCCGCTGAAAGCAATTTTGTTTTTGCAAACGCTTTGAGTTCGGTAGAAGGTTTATCCATTTTCACAGCCGGCGCACTGATATATAATTCGCCGACCTCCCTGCCAGCCACCGAACCGGTATTGGTAACGGTAACGCTCACCTGCAGCGAGTCAGCCATTTGCTGTGAACTCAGTTTCAGGTCGCTAAATTTAAAAGTTGTATAAGACAGTCCATAACCGAAGGGATAAGCCGTTGGAATATTGAAACTGGAATAATAACGATAACCTACGTAGATACCTTCTTCATAAATGACTTCTGCATCTTTCATTTTTTGTCCAAACAAACCTGGTTTTTCTGTTCCCGGAATTTCACGGCCGGGAAAATTTTTTGCGGTGATATCGTCTTCATAGTGAGCCGGAAAGGTCGCGGTAAGTTTACCGGAGGGATTTACTTTACCGGAAATAACATCGGCAATGGCATTTCCGCCTTCCAGTCCGGGTTGCCATGCAAGGAGAATTCCGTCCGCAGCGTCCCGCCATTGTATCAGGTCAACGATGCCGCCGATATTTAAAACGACAATCAGTTTTTTATGCTGGGCATGAAAGGCCGCGGATACTGATTTGATAAGTGCCAGTTCTTTTTCCGTGAGCAAATAATCATCGGCCACTTTGCGATCGCTGCCCTCACCAGCATTGCGTCCGATGGAAATGATGGCGACGGCAGAAGTGCTTGCGGCTTTCTGAATCATATCGTCTGTAACGTCCATTTCCGGAATGGGTTTGGACGGGCTCATTAATTCTTCCATCAGAGTTCTCTTTGGCTTCTTTGCATTTTCAGCTGCCATATATTTTGAATAAGACCGGTAAACATCTGTATTCAATGCATAACCCGCACGGAACAAACCATCTGAAAGTGGAACGGTATACATACGGTTCACATCTCCGCTTCCCGTGCCACCGGCAATCAGGTCCATCCCGTTATTTCCGAAAAGTGCCACATTCGTTCCTGGTTCAACCGGCAGTGACTTTTCATCATCCTTTAACAAGACCATACCTTCTGCAGCTGCATT
>DASXKM010000651.1:0-2879 GCA_036496825.1 Puia sp.
ATCTGCATTTATGCCGACTGCTGATGGAGAATCTTTTTTTGCGGCCAGCGGATCAAATATTCAACATTTTCACGATGGATCATGGGTGCTGGTATCGGGCGGAAAAAAATCATGCATTTATTTTGGTAAATCCCGTATACCTCTTTTAATTAATCAGGGGAAGGAAACCACCGGAGCAAATTCGATTGCAGTCAATCCCGCTGATAATAATCAGGTATTCATTGTTGGCGGGGATTTTAAACAGGATACTGCTCAAACGGGAAATAGTCTGCTGGTGCAAATAAATCCATTTACTCAGAAAACACCTGCTGTTCCGCCTCATGGATACCGAAGCTGTGTTGAATACATAAGTGGCAAACAAATGATATGTTGTGGAACAACCGGCGTGGATATTTCAAGTGACGGCGGTCTCCATTGGCGATTGATTTCAAATATGAGCTTCCACGTTTGTCGTAAATCAAAATCCGGAAATGCTGTTTTTCTGGCTGGCAGCCAGGGTAAAATTGCGGTATGGCAACCAGGGTTTTAAGCTTTGGGCAATAGGCTTTTGTATTGAAATTGAATTACATTTACAAATACCATTAACGTCCCGAACATATGAGATTTGAAGAAGCACGCGTTTTTTTGCTCAACAAACTCGAAAATGAATTACCGCCAGATCTCTACTACCACAATATTCATCACACACGCGAAGTCCTGGCTGCATCGGAAGAACTGGCAGCTGCGGAAAATGTGTCCGGCGACGAGCTTATAGTCCTCAAAACAGCCGCCCTGTTCCATGACAGCGGTTATCTTAGTGTCTATGAGGGCCATGAAAACGCATCTTGTGAACTGGTGAAATCTTTTCTTCCAGATTTTGATTACCATGCCGAAAATATCCGGGATATCTGCCAGCTGATAAAGGCCACCCAGATGCCGCAGACACCGTTGAATAAGACAGCTCAGATCCTCTGCGATGCCGATCTCTTCTATCTCGGCACAACCGATTATGGGGAAAATGCAGAGAATCTCTTTCTGGAAATGCAAAAAATGGGGATGATTAAGCATCGGGCGGAGTGGGTCGAGAAACAAATCAAATTTCTGGAAGACCATAAGTATTTTACCGAATCAGCGATCGAAAAGCTATCCGGCGGCCAGCATCTGAACCTGTTATCCCTAAAAAACCAGATGCAAACGGCGCATTCTGTCACCGGTCATAAAAGATTTAATTTATCGGATCTTTTTCTGATCATTATTGGTGTTATAACAGCTGCATTTTCGCTGAAGGCCTTCCTGGTCCCCAATAACTTTTTTGATGGCGGGATCACAGGCATTTCACTTCTTATTCATGAGATATACCATTTTAATTTAGGATATGTGATTGTGATCACCAACCTGCCCTTTGTATTTATGGGTCTGTTCACGATAAACAGTCATTTTGCCTGGAAAACCCTTCTTTGTATAGTTCTTTTGGGACTTTGTCTTATATATGTCCCTTATCCGGTAATCACCAATGACAAATTACTGGTATCCATATTTGGCGGATTCTTTCTCGGCATCGGAATCGGACTCACTATGCGGGCGGGCTGTGCCGTCGACGGTATTGAAGTGCTGGCATTATATACATGGCGAAGAACCAGTTTTACCATCAGTGAAATAATTCTCGCTTTGAATGTATTGATATTCAGTATCGCAGCATCCCGTTTTGGTATTCCGGTGGCTCTTTATTCCATGCTCACATATTTTACGGCAACCAAGACCATTGATTATGTGGTTGAAGGAATTGAGGCTTACACCGGAGTTACCATCATATCAGGAAAAAGTGAATTGGTTAAACAGAGACTTGTAAATGAACTTGGCCGCGGTATCACAATTTACAAAGGGGAAAGGGGATTTTTACCTGGTAAATTCCATGTGCATGCTGACGTGGATATTATTTTTACCGTGATTACGAGGCTGGAACTCCGGAAATTAAAAAATCTGGTAACAGAAATCGATCCGCAGGCATTTGTATTTGCCCACACTATAAAAGAAGCTTCCGGTGGCATCATGAAAAGGCGGCATATTCACTGATTCCACGTGAACGTCAAATTTTATTTTCATTATATTTATTCATGCCAAACCAATGACATGACCCTGAAACACCTGCCTGTTATTTTCTCCTGTCTGATGTTTTCGGGTTGTTGGTTTTTCAGCCATCCGGTTTCCATGCCACTGAATGAATCGGAATTTTTAAAACCCACTCAAAAGCCGTTTAAGTTCACCGGGACGAGAAAATTTAAATGGAATGAAGTTCCTCAGGATAGTATCCACCCCGGACATACAATTCCTTTCGACATCGATAAATTACCTTCCCGACCATTTAACCCGGCGGGTATGGTCCCTATTTTAAAACCGTTGGTACAGACGTCATTTCAATATGATAAATTACCTGATACCACGCTGAACCTGGATGCAATTCCATCTGAAAGGCTTGTTTATAAAACATCTGTGCTGGGGAGCATTAAGAAAACAAGCCTTGGCCAGGCCAAACTGAAGGCTGAATCCTTTAATACTTCTTTTGAATACAGCGACGAACAGGGGCTGGCCAGCCAGTCCGTTGAGTCTATTTTGCATACCAGGGATGGCCAGTGCTGGATATTTACCAGCCGGGGTCTTTCGATTTTAAATGGTGAATCACTGGAGACTTTCTCAACAAATTATGGCGATTGTTTTTTTATGGCAGAAGACACCCTCGGGCAGGTCTGGATCAGGACTATCAAAAATGGCGTATTTGTGATCAATCGCAAAGCGGGCATACAAAAACAAATAATGAATTTCCAAATGGGCGTGCATGTGCGCGTCGACAAGAAGGGATTTGTATGGGTGGGTTCATTCGGCGATGGACTTTACAAGATTGA
>DASXKM010000652.1:0-10366 GCA_036496825.1 Puia sp.
CAGCCACTGCCTTTTCTAACGGCAATGCACAGTCATTTGCTGAACGGTCAGGACCTGAGTTCATTGAGTCTGAAACAATTTTCCTACTTAAATGGAGAGGGATATAAATACGATGATTATCTGAAATATATGTTTACGCCTGATTTGTTGAGTAAGAAACTTTTTAAATCGTCTGTGAGTTACACGAAAGGTTTCTAAAACCTTTTTATACCTGAATTTCAGTCGGTAACTTTTACCATGATGTTTTTAAAATGCACTTCACCTTTTGGATCGTGTCCCTGTAAGGCAAAAGTTCCGTTGGAAAGAAAATGATCTGTCTGGCCGGGTGCCGGTTTAAAATCTGATGGTTCAGTATACTCCACCACTGTTTTATCGTTAATCTTTATGGTTACATGTTTACCTTCTACTTTGATATATTCCGTGAACCATTCCATATCCTTTACATATACTTCTTTTATATCGACAACATTATACAGACTGCCCGTACGTTTCCAGTCAGTATGTGAATTGTTCACCTGTACTTCAAATCCGGTTTTCGGCCATCCGCCTTCCTGAAACTGCGTATGAAAATAAATTCCTGAATTCGCGCCGGGATAAGTCATCACATCTGCTTTAAACTCAAAGTTTTTGAACACATGATTTTGATAGTCCCCATTGTAAAACAAATGGGCAGTGGGACCATGTACGACGATCTGGCCATCCTTTACTGAAAATGTTGCGGCGTTCTCACCTACTTTCCATCCGTTCAGTGATTTTCCGTCGAAAAGCGATACCCATTCACCTGAATGAGTTCCGGTTATCCGAAAAGCAAATAATCCGGCAAGAACGAATAATAAACAGATCCATTTTTTCATAAGCGATGATTGATTTTAAAAGCGAGAAGTTATGAAAAAATCGGTAAGTTCTGCTGGTATCGATCGAGTACGTCGATGAAAAAAAATCCGGATTTCTTCTTTAAAGTGCGAAATTTAAAGAGGTTATAAAAAAATAATCGGTCGTAAATGGATTAAAATAATGAACGCCGACGGTCAGTTTCCAAAATGCATATTCAGCAAAAACACCTCTTTGTAAATCGAGACCTGTCTGGTACAACCGGGTTCTCTGCGCGGAGATTCCTGTCCGGAAAGAATGAAAGGGACTGATGCCCAACTCCGTCCAGGTATAAAAATAATTTGTCTGGTGGTCTTCAAAATCGATGAGATATTCAGATTCCGAATAAAAATCAAATAATTGATAAGCGACTTCCAACTCAAGTCCGGGTGCTGCACCATGCAGATCTCCAAAAACGATTCCTGCCATGGGTGTCACCGTTAGCTCAATTTTTCCTTTCGCCTCAAATTTCCAGCCGGCAAAGACGGAACCCGTATGCTCACCCTCATAATTGTATCTCGGTTCCAGATGAATCGATTTATAATCAGCTGTTCCGATTAAAGTCAAAGTATTTGTCAGGCCAGGTAAAATATAATAATATCCGGATGCGGCAAATGACCAGGGTGATGTGGTCGAATCTCCGGAAGGTGGTATTTCGCCAATCTGTGCTTTGGCAAAAAAAGGCATTGATATGAAAAACAAGGGGATAAAATATTTCATTGGTTATCCCCCCAATTGGATTGTCAGAAACACCATGATAATCCCGATCAATGCGATCGCCAATCCTGTTCGCATTTTATTGAACCCTCCATACCTGCCCAGCAACCATCCGCCAATAAACAACAGGATAATGGCAATCAGATTTGAAATGCGCAAAGCGAGACGGACATTATGAATGAAGATAAATGGAATGGTCACGGGAAAGGTGGAAAGAAAAACCAATAAGAAAATACCCAATGCCATCTTAAAATCTTTTCCGGTTATCCGTGCACGAATGGCGGATGAAGGAAGACGAAGCAATTCCTTCCTCATATATTCCAGGTGTTCCCGGAGAGTAACCCTTGCGATGAGCGGAGGCAACCAGTCTGCAATAAGATCTTTCGCTTTTTCGGTATCATCTGTTTTACTTATAAAATGAATGACCGCAACAGCTCGTCCACGCTCAACCAAACCGTTGAGGGTGTAAAAGACTGCATCAATGATACCCCAGGCCACATTACAACCAATGGCACCTATCAGCATATATTTCACTTCCGGACGATGAGCCTCTGCAACACTAATGGCACAGGTAAAACTGAGCGCCATAATCAATCCAAACATGATTTCAAAAACTCTCTCCAACGGGTTCAGCAATCTCGAATCCCGTGATGGTTCACGGTTTGCAGAAATTGGAGTTGTCAGCCGGTCAGCATTTTCCGAGACGATATCATTACCCGGGTGTGTCATATTTCAAATTATAAGAAGTTTGAAAATGAATATTCCCATGGGGCTTGGTATGGTTAAGGTAAAAAATTTATTTAACAACCAATTCCAGGCCGGCAATTGCATGCATGATACACTTAATAGCAAATCTTAAGAATAGACATTTATTCATATGGAATTTGTAATATTTTAACAGTTACTAATCTTTTGATATTGCTGAAAAAAAACCCCTTTTAATGGGGATAAATAACCGCCCTTTCTGATCATGGATAAAAAGAATTTTGTGAAAATATTGCGCATCAGCCACTTATCAATGTGATTGTTTCCATGGCCATTAATTTGCGCTGTTTTATTGACTATGTCATTTTAAAGTAATAAAACCTAAAATTTATTATTATGAAAAAAATACGAACGGCCTTTTTGCTTTTGCTTTTGTCAGGACTTTTTCTGCCGGGATTAGTAAAGGCCCAGGATGAAGAAACACAGGAAAAGATCATCAGTGAAAGTAAAGACGCTAAAGCTGCATTTCTTAAAGAAGATGCGTCTATGGCAAATCTGTTCAAAAATTCCTATGGATATGCCATATTCCCCGATGTAGGGAAGGGCGCCGTGGGAGTTGGCGGAGCCGCAGGCAGAGGGGCATTATATGAAAAAGGAAAATCGATCGGTACAGCGAAATTGCTGCAGGTAACTGCAGGCGCACAGGTAGGAGGACAGGCATACCGGGAAGTAATCTTTTTCGAAAATAAAGCCGCTCTTGACCGCTTCAAGAATAACAATTTTGAATTCAGTGGTCAAACATCTGCAGTAGCCGTAAAGTCAGGCTCATCTGCCAACGCCAATTATAGAAATGGCGTGGTTGTTTTTTCGCAGGAGAAAGGTGGACTGATGCTTGAAGCTTCTCTGGGCGGACAAAAATTTACTTATAAACCAATGAAGTAATATTCATTTAATTTTGTTTTATTATTAAATAAAAAGGATCGCTGCGGCGATCCTTTGTCTTTCTAATCCGATATGTTCTTCTCTTTTTAGTTCCGCAGCTTACTTTTTATATTTATTCAGTGCAGTTTTAATTTCCGGATTTGCCTCCACAATCTGAAAACTGAGAAGTGCTTCAATCGTAGATTCGGCCCCGGAGTTTTTATTAACCGAATTGCCGGCAGAAATACCATCAAAACAAACCCCGGTTGCGGGATTATACATTTGCGCTGAAGCATCATTTGCTCCCAGAAACCAGGCTGCCAGCTGACCCGCCAGATCAGCATATTTTGCATCGCCCGTCAGTTGAAATGCTTTGGCAGCAGCTGATATCAACGGCCTGAAACCATAGGCAATCTGGTCGTAGTTACTCCCGCCGACCTGACTGATTACGCCGCTTACCTCATTTACTGTAACCGAAGACTTAAAATTATTCTTCAATATCCATGGAAACAGATTATTGACTTCCTGAATACCTGCATTTATATAAAGCCCGTCGTTTAAAAAGACACCAGCCTGCAATAGTGCCAGCGCCTGATCATTGCCGTAAGCATGCCAGGTATTTTGCCAGCTCATGATCATGTCATAAGGATAAGAAATGGAATCTCCCAATTGCATTAATACAAGACCATCGGCGAGCTTCCGGATATAAGAGTTCAAAACACTGTCGGGATTTTGGCTTGAATAGTTTATCAATCCCAAAATAATCGGTGAAGCCTGATCGGTACCACTACCTGCGGGAAGCCATTGCGGTATGGTGACGCCGTTCACCACTTCAGTAGTTTTTGGTAAAGGGATCATGTCCGATTTTATGACAGAAATCAATTTTTGGATAGCTGTATTCATTTTAACAGCGAGATCAGCATTCATTCCTTTCACAACCGGATATGCTTCTGTCAGACTTTGCAAGGCTCTCCATGACCACCAGTTCGGTGTTGCTGCACTCGTTGGTCCAAACATGTTGATGGATGATCCCTGCTGCAAAAAATTATAAAAATAACCGGAAGGCGCCTGCATTTCCAGCATAAACTGAATCAGGTTATAGAGTTTCGACTGGATAGCCGTATCGCTTTTCAAAGCCGGGCTGCGCAGATAAAATAAGGCCGCCCGGGAAACATCATCCACGCAGGTATATCCCTCACCACTTGCTTCCACCGGATGATAATCCGGATATTGCGAATAAATAAATATTCCTGCCGCATGCGTGCCGTCTGAAAAAACGACCGGCACATACAATTGATCCAAATGCTGGTGATTCGTGAGTAAGGTATCAGAAGCAGGCGGAGGCGTTGTCTGGCTGGTGCCGCTGTTTTTTGAACAGGCATTTGCTATCAGAAATATAATACTGAAACCAAAGAGTAATGGGATCTTCGTCATTTGATGGTCTGGTTTCATTTAATTTCTTTAAATATATAGCGATAAAAAACCCCCACAATGAAGAATCATTGCAGGGGTGTGCTTATGCCTACTTCCTACTGTGTAGCCTGATCGTTATAAATCGATTGTACCTGTGGTGCTGTCAATGCTATATTATAGAACATCACATCATCCATATCTCCAGACCAGAATCCTCCATAATCCACTAACCAGTTTCCGGTCGGATCAACGGTTAAGTATTTGCTAACCGGAAGATCGGATCCGATGGTTATATTAACCGGAGTGGCGCTGATACTAATGGGTGTGCCCGGAACATCTGTCCATTTTTTAACCAGGGAACCATTGATATAAAAGTCTTCTTCACCCGGTGTAAAGGTTACGACTAAATGAAACCAGGTGGTAGCAGAATTTAAGGCCACCCCGGCATCATCACGGTCATAATAAGTAGTATCTACCGGAGGACCTGTTTCAATGGCGTGAACAGTAAAGAATGGCAAGCTGGGCTGGGTCTGAAATTTCCAGCCATTCCAGCGGTCCATGGCAATCATATAACGGTTGGCGTCGTTGACCGCTCTCTTAGCTGTATCACTCCGGACCCAAAGACTGATTGACATACTTGACGGATTCAAAGTTGTTGCATAAGGAACTTCAATGTTTCCTCCCTTGTCAAAATGATACGCCATATTTGCATTTCCGAAACGATCCGCCGTCAGCGTCGGTGTGCCCGCACCAAAAAAAGCATGACCCTGCGTTACCACGCCATTATGTCCATTCCCCGTAGAATCATTTGCATTCCCGTTCATTTTCCAGTATGCGATAAGGTTGGCTGCGGCAATTTGTTGAATGTATGCTCCATGGTAATCATTGATCGCCTTTTGCATATTTGTTGTAGCGTTATCAAGCGTTGTTTGTGTTGAAGTGGGGTCATTTAAAATGGCCGTTGCACTGGAAATTGCCGTGTTTAATGTAGCCTTGGAACCTGCAGTATACTGACCCGGTTTTGTTCCTTCAACAGTATTGTTAATATACCAGGTTCCTGAATCTATGGCGGCCTTCAATGCGGTTTTATTTGTGACCGGAGGTGGCGGAGGATTATTGTCGCTTTTACTACAGGAGACAGCATACAACAGGCTAACCGCAACACCAAAAAGCGCCAGGGTTTTAATAAATTTAAACTGCGTTGTCGATTTCATATTGTGTAATATTTGATGATTAAGAAAAGAAGATTTATTAAATCAGAAAATCAAAGCTTTATTGGTATCCCGCTCACCTTGCGGTATGGGAAAGGTTTTGTCTACATCATAATTAAATCCGGGGCTGTTGCTCATGGCATTTGTTGCAAAAGTTTTGCCCCATCGTATGACATCGAAGTAGCGGTGAAATTCAAATCCCAATTCCACCCTTCGCTCATGGCGGATGGCCGTTCGGATATCATCCTGATTTGAAGCATTGATATCCGGTAAAAGTCCCGGAGGAACAATACGATTTCCGGAAGTATCTTCAACAGCAACGAGAGTTGTATCGTATAAATAACTTTCCCTGGCCCTTTTTCTCACCTGATTCAGCGGAATCAGCGCCTGTGCCGTTTGTCCTGTTTCATTTAATGCTTCGGCATTCCAAAGAAGGACATCGGCATAACGGATAGCCACATAGTCACAATTTCCATCTCCAATAATGGGTGCTACGCTGAGAGACTGCTGATGTTTTCTGGTCAGATATCCGGTAGGCGACCAGCTGGGATCGAATTTCAGATTGTTAAACCAGGGCATACTATCTCGTCCGATCGTATAATCCAGACGGGGATCATAAATACCTGCAGGCGTTTTTTCAAATTCATCTACAAACTGCTGTGTGGGGGCATCAAAAAAATAACCGCCGTAAACAGCCGGCGCAAACCATTGATTCAGCGCATTTCCTGCGGGTGGTGTAAGTTTACCACTCTGCATTTGTACTTCAAAAACGGATTCGCTGTTATTTTTATCGAAGCCGCTGAAATTCTGAGTGTACAACGGTGTGAGCTGATAGAGATTGCTATTGATCACAGATGTTGAAGCCGCTGCCGAAGAATCCCATTTAGCCTGATAGAGATAAGCCTTTGCGAGGAGTGCCATGGCAGCACCACTCGTAGCCCTGCCAACATCACTACCAGTATAAACGGATGGCAACGCAGGAAATGCAAGTTTTAAATCTGCTTCAATGACTGATTCATAAATGGTTTTAACGGGAGACTGGGTGATCTGAAGCTGATCGCCATTCAAAGGTTCCAGTATCACGGGCACATCGCCGAAGATGATCACGAGATTAAAATAATACCAGGCGCGGAGAAATCTGGCTTCTGCCAAAATCCTGGATTTTGTTGAATCTGTCATGATGATAGCCGGCACTTTTGCGAGTACCATATTACACCGGGTGATGCCTTCGTATAAAGTTCCCCATTCATTCCCCAGGTTTCCGTTGATGGGGCTGATGTTGAATTTGTCAATCAGATCAATGTCATTCTGATCGCCCGGGTTCCCGCCTTTTACCGCATCGTCCGATGCCACATCTCCGAAAACCCAGATTGCGTTAGAAGTTGCCGACGTAAATGTGAGCGGCTGGTAGGCGGCATTGATGGCCTGCAGAGCCTGGGTTCCGTTTTGATAAAATGTTGAAGTGGAATACTGCCCGAGTAAAGGTTTATCCAGATTTTTCTGACAGCCCCACAAAAAAAGCGGCGCAATCAATAAGAGTTTAAAACAATTCCCGCTCATAAAATTGATTTTTACATCATAAACTCACATTCAAGCCCAATACATAACTCTTTGCGCTGGGATACGTTCCCCAGTCGATTCCGGCAGCCACATCACTAACATTTTGTTCCCTGTTTACATTATCACTGATATGCATTTCCGGATCGAGCCCTGTGTACTTTGTGAATGTCAACAGGTTTTGTGCAGTGATATAAATTCTTAACCCTTTAATACCGGAATTACCAAATAACTTTTTGGGGAAAGTATATCCGATCTGAATATTTTTTAGTCTTAGATACGAAGCATCCTCTACAAACCGGCTGGACGGAATGATATTATTGGTAGATCCCAGCCAGGAAACCCTTGGCATGGTATTGCTGGTTCCTTCACCGTGCCAGCGTTCATCGTATACGCGTTGGGTTAAATTGAACGGCCTGTAGAATCCTTCAATGTCCTTATTTACCTGCAGGTAAAGTTTATTCCCTACATCGCCCTGAAAGAATACAGACAAATCGAAGTTTGAATAAGAAACATCGGCCGTAAATCCATAAGTATATTTTGGAATGGCACTTCCCAAAAAGACCCTGTCCTTGTCATCTATCATTCCATCACCATTCTGGTCTTTGAATTTTACATCTCCGGGTTTGATGTAGCTGCCCTGGTAGGCATGTTTAAAAATATCTGCAGCGTTTTGAAAAATGCCTTCCATCTGCAGTGCATAAAATGATCCGATGGGCTGACCAACTGTGGTCAGCGTTGCGTAAACTCCGTTATCTATCCTTCCTCCCGGTATCGGTGTTGAATTGCTTAGTGAGAGAACATTGTTTTTCAACGTCGCAAAATTGCCACTCAGATCATATTTGACAACGCCTATATTATTATGATATGCAATATCTATTTCCAATCCCTGGTTTTGTACGCTTCCGGCATTTTCATATGGAGCAGACGCACTTCCACCAATGGCAGGTAGTGGAACAGGGATCAGCATATCGGTTGTTTTCTTTATATAATAATCAACAGACATGGTCAAACGTTCATTCCAGATGCCGATATCAATACCTGCATCAGCCTGTGTTGAAGACTCCCACTTCACATTTGTATTTCCCCTGCCCGATACTGCATATCCCAGCACCTGAGTCTGTGGACTTCCAAAAACATAATCATAATTCGGAGAAACGATGGAAGCCCAGGGATAATTTCCAATATCCTGATTTCCCAACTGCCCATAGCTCGCTCTCAATTTTAACTTTGAGAAAACAGGAGCCATTTCCTGGAACCATTTTTCTCCCGCGATATTCCATCCTGCGGATCCGGACAGGAAATTAGCATACCGGTTATCTGCACCAAAGCGGGATGATCCATCTCTTCTGTAATTGAAGGATAACAGATACCGGTTGTCATAATTATAACTGATATTTCCAAAGAGCGAAAACAAAGCCCACTGCTGCTGGTTTTCTGTGACGTGATCTGTGGTAGGATCCCCATTACCAAAATACCGGAAGCTCGGATCCTGATTTGGAAATTTGTGCTCACTGGAAACCTGCACGATCGCATTGTTATCAATGTATTCAGATCCCAGCAATACGCTCAAATTGTGTTTCTCGTTAAAAGTCTGGTTGAACCGGAGTGTATTATTCCAGATGAAACTCGCATTGGATGTATTGTTGATGGTAAGCACATTGGGGTTGTTTACCCGCAAATTGGTTCCATAATTCTCATCAAAACGTTTACCCTGGCTGATCAGACCATCCAGTCCGACATATGTTTTAAAAGAAAGTGCCTTTGTGAATTTATATTCCGCGCCGAGATTTCCTAGTATCCTTGACTCATTGGTCTTATTGTCGGTCTTCGCTGCGAGCGCAACGGGATTATATCCGTCGCCAAAAAAACCGGGATAGTCCGGAAGGTCGGTATAAGATCCATCGGGATTATAAATGGGAATAGCGGGGGTCCGGAATAAAGCATAGCGTACAACGCTTCCTCCGTTTCCACCATACCCGTCACCCGAACTACCAACACTGTTTTTATCTGAATAAGAAATATTCAGATCATTTGAAATGGAAAACTTGTCATTGAAATCAATATTTATTTTTGAACGAATCGAAAAACGCTGATACCAGGAATTTATGATGATCCCCTTCTGATCAAAATAATTTGCGGAAACCATGTACGTGGTTTTGCCATTTCCTCCACTTACGGATACCACATGATTCTGTATGGGCGCCGTTTGAAAAATGGCACCCAGCCAGTCCGTATTGGCCATGGCCAGACTATCGGGGATGGCTAATCTTTTCAGAATTGGATTGGTGATATCTGCATTATCATTTGCAACGGCTTCATTATATAACTGAACATATTCCGGGGTGTTGCACATTTTTGTAAGCGTTCCATGTGTTTGCACTCCATAATATCCCTGATAACCCAACAATGGTTTCCCCGCCTTTCCTCCCCTGGTGGTGATGAGTACCACTCCGTTCGATGATCTTGCACCATATATGGAAGCGGAAGCCGCATCTTTCAAAACTGTAATGGACGCGATATCATCTGATGAAAGAAAATTGATACCTTCTTTCGTGGGTACGCCATCAATGATATAAAGAGGATCGTTATTGTTAATGGTTCCCACTCCGCGAATGCGGACGGCCATTCCGTCGCCGGGTTGTCCTGATGATTGTGTTACGCGGACGCCGGCAGCTTTTCCCTGAAGTCCTTGTTCTACAAAACCAACGGGTTGTCTGGATACACCGGAAACATCTATAATTGAAATAGCCCCGGTAACATCCCCACGTTTATGAGTCTGATATCCGAACACCACTACTTCATTCAGGGCTTTCGGAATCTGATTCATCACGATATCTACATTTTGTCTTCCGTTTACAGGAATTTCAACCTGACTATATCCCGAAAAAGTAATGATCAGAACTGCATTTGACGGAGCATCCAGGGAAAAATTTCCGGAAGAATCTGACTGGACAGTTTTTTTTGTTCCC
>DASXKM010000653.1:0-5344 GCA_036496825.1 Puia sp.
GATAACCGGGAATGTGTCTGAAAATGGATGTTTCGGGTTGTGCACCACTCCCATTTTTAACGAATCACATCTCCCAATTTGCAAAATTATCAAGGAAAATTTGGTACCTTTGCGCACCTAAAGAAAAATACTTTTAATCAACAAAAATGGCAGACTTAAAATTCCAGAGAAATTTCGGTATTGCGGCTCATATCGACGCCGGAAAAACAACTACCACAGAGCGTATCCTGCGTTATACCGGTATGATTCATAAGATCGGTGAAGTGCATGATGGTGCGGCCACAACCGACTGGATGGATCAGGAAAAGGAAAGAGGAATTACCATCACATCGGCTGCTGTGAGTTGCCAGTGGAACTTCCCGACTGATAAAGGGAAAGTGGATGCCAATACCAAAAAATACAATTTTAATATCATTGATACACCGGGCCACGTGGATTTTACCGTGGAAGTGGAAAGGTCTATGCGTGTACTGGACGGACTGATCGCATTGTTTTCGGCCGTTGACGGTGTGGAACCCCAGTCTGAAACCGTTTGGCGACAGGCAAATCGTTATAAAGTACCGCGAATCGGATTTGTGAATAAAATGGATCGTTCAGGAGCAGACTTTCTGATGGTGGTCAGCCAGGTAAAGGAAATGCTGGGTGCCAACGCCGTTCCCCTGCAATTGCCGATCGGAGCAGAAGATGACTTCAAGGGTGTTGTTGATTTGATCCGAATGAAAGGTATCGTCTGGCATATGGAAACCGAAGGCATGACCTTCGATGAAATTCCGATTCCTGAAGATCTGATGGAAGAAGCACAGGAATGGAGAGCGAAACTGGTGGAAGCCGTTGCTGAATATGATGACAAATTGCTCGAAAAATTCTTCGTAGATCCCAATAGTATTTCTGAAGATGAGATGCATGAAGCCATTCGTAAAGCAACCATCGATCTGAGTATCGTTCCGATGATGTGCGGATCTTCTTTTAAAAATAAAGGGGTTCAGACGGCCCTCGATGCTGTTTGTCGTTACCTGCCTTCTCCCATTGACCTGGAAGATACACAGGGTACCGATCCGAATACAGGTGAAATTATCACACGCAAACCAGATCCGAAAGCACCATTTGCAGCGCTTGCATTTAAGATCATGACAGATCCGTTTGTAGGAAGGCTCGCGTTTTTCAGATGTTACAGTGGTCGCCTGGAATCCGGTTCTTATGTGTTGAATGTTCGCAGTGGAAAGAAAGAACGTATCAGCCGTATCATGAAGATGTTTGCCAACAAACAAAATCCGATCGATTTTATCGAAGCGGGTGACATTGGAGCGGCAGTAGGATTTAAAGAAATCAAAACAGGAGATACACTGTGTGATGAAGATTTTCCAATCACACTGGAAAATATGTTTATCCCTGAACCCGTTATTGCTGTTGCTGTTGAGCCAAAGACACAGGCGGATGTAGATAAAATGGGTTTGGCCATTTCCAAACTCGTTGAAGAAGATCCGACCCTGCGTGTAAATACGGATGAGGAAACCGGACAGACGATTCTGCGTGGTATGGGTGAACTCCATCTGGAAATCATCATCGAACGTATGCGTCGTGAATTTAAAGTGGATGTAAACCAGGGTGCTCCCCAGGTGGCCTATAAAGAAGCTTTCAATACAACCATTGAGCATCGCGAAGTGCTGAAGAAGCAAACGGGTGGACGTGGTAAATTCGCCGACATCCAGTTCGCCATCGGACCTGCTGATGAAGAATGGATAAAGGAAAACGAAGGCAAACATTTCCAGTTTGTGAATGATATTTTCGGCGGATCCATTCCAAAGGAATTTATTCCCGCAATTTCAAAAGGTTTTGAAGTTTCCATGGTGACCGGCGTTTTAGCAGGTTATCCGATGACCAACATGAAGGTTCGCGTGTTTGACGGAAGTTATCATGATGTGGATTCCGACGCGATGAGTTTTGAAATTTGCGCCAGGTCTGCATTCCGCGAAGCCGGCCGCAAAGCCAAACCAATTCTGCTGGAGCCTATTATGAGAGTGGAAGTCCTTACGCCCGATCAGTATATGGGAGACGTTACAGGAGATCTCAACCGACGCCGGGGTATCCTGGAAGGGATGGACAGCAGGGCGAATCTTCAGGTGATCAAGGCAAAAGTGCCTTTGAGTGAAATGTTTGGTTACGTGACCCAGTTAAGATCTCTGAGTTCCGGCCGTGCAACATCGACTATGGAATTCTCGCATTATGCTCCTGCGCCGAATAATATCGCAGAAGAAGTAATCGCTAAAGTAAAAGGTAAGAGTAAGGTGACAGCCTGATCTTATACATGATAATATGTAGCCTTCCGATTTCACGGGAGGCTTTTTTTTGAACGGCAATGGCGGATACGGCCAATTGAGTATTTTTCCGGATAAATTATCTATACGATGAAATCCCTGCTACATAACAAATTTTCTTTCCTTCTGATATTGATAACATTTACTTTTTCGGCTTCCGCTCAATTAGATGACCGGATGATATGGAGTGCAGATGGGAATAGTTTTTATTCCGGCGATGATGGCACCATTAGTAGTTTCAATCTGACAGACCGGAAACAGGAAATCCTAGTTTCACCGGCACGCCTTACACCGGCCGGAAATCAGCAGCCTTTGGAAATTAAAAGCTTTTCTTTTTCAAAAGACTTCAGGAAAATCCTGATTTATACGAATTCAAAAAAAGTATGGCGTTACGAAACACGTGGCGATTACTGGGTTTATAATTTATCAGATTCATCGCTGAAGCAATTGGGGAAAACCCTTCCGGCGTCTTCCCTTATGTTTGCGAAGATTTCTCCGGATGGCTCCAGGGCTGCCTATGTTAGCGGACATAACATTTATGTGGAAGACCTGGGTTCACATGCTATCAAAGCCCTTACCACGAATGGTTCACGTAAAATGATTAATGGCACGTTCGACTGGGTTTATGAAGAAGAACTCAATTGCCGGGATGGATTCCGATGGAGTCCGGACAGCCGTTCTATTGCTTATTGGCAGATCAACGACAGCAGTACGCGGGATTATTACATGTTAAACACAACCGACTCTGTTTATTCACGAGTTATTCCGGTAGAATATCCGGTAGCGGGACAAAGACCTTCTCCATTCAAAATTGGAGTCGTTCAGATCAGCAATGCAAAAACACAGTGGATGAAAATTCCGGCAGACGATAAAAACGGAAGTTATTTACCAAGGATGGAATGGGCAGCGAACAGTTCTGAACTGATCGTTCAACGTCTCAACAGAAGCCAGAATGTTTCTGATATCATGATGTGCAGGGCAAATACAGGCGATGTCAGATTGATTTATAGTGAAAAAGACAAGGCCTGGATTGATGTTATTTCAGAATGGGATGATGATTATAAAATGGGTGGCTGGGACTGGCTTAAAAAGGGATCAGAATTTCTCTGGGATAGTGATAAAGATGGATGGAGACATTTATACCGCATCAGCCGGGACGGGAAAAATGAAATATTGATTACAAATGGTTCTTACGACGTGATTCAGATTTCATTGATCGACGAAAAAAATAATCTTCTCTATTTCATGGCTTCCCCTGAAAATGCAACACAGTCCTATCTGTACCGCTGCCCTCTGGACGGGAAGGGAGCTGCTGAAAGACTGACCCCTGCTGATCAACCTGGAACTCACGGATATGAACTTTCGCCCAATGGAAAATATGCGAGTAACATGTATTCCAATTATTACACAAAACCGCAACAGGAATGGATCACGCTGCCGAACCATCAGGTACTGAGCGGTTCCCGGCCAGCGGGTCCTGCAAATGCAGCCGACAGCGCTTCTTCCAATATTTCATTTTTCAAAGTCATTACAGCAGAAGGCGTGAGCATGGACGGATGGATGCAGAAGCCCGTTCCATTTGACTCCGCAAAAAAATATCCCGTCTTATTTTTTGTTTACACGGAACCTGCAAGTCAAACTGTAAAAGATCATTTCGGAGTTTCCAAATGTCACGTTTACCCTGGAGATCTTTCCCGTGATGGCTATATCTATATATCGCTGGATAACAGGGGCACTCCTGCACCGAAAGCGGCTGCATGGAGAAAATCGATATACAGAAAAATAGGACAGGTCAATATCGATGACCAGGCCAGTGCGGCGGCTCAGATCATCAAATGGCCATTTGTGGATAGTTCCCGTATCGCCGTGTGGGGATGGAGTGGAGGTGGATCTGCAACCCTGAACCTGATGTTCCAGCACCCTGAAATCTATAAAACAGGACTGGCTGTGGCGGCCCTGGGAAACATGGAGACCTATGACAACATCTACATTGAGCGGTACATGGGTAATCCATTGGAAACCAAGGCGGATTACATCAGGGGATCGGCCATTTTCCATGCCGCCAAGCTTCAGGGAAACCTTTTATATATACACGGTGGCGGGGATGACAATGTCCATTTCGATAATGCCGAGATGTTGGTAAATGAACTCGTAAAGTATAACAAGACCTTTCAGTTTATGGAATATCCGAACCGGACACACGCTATTAATGAAGGTCCCGGTACGACCGAACACCTGAATAATTTATTTAAATCCTTCCTGAACACGCATTGTCCGGGAGGTGGCAAATAATCTCCAAAAAAACCTGTAATTCTTTGACGGTTTATCCTTTAACCCATACCTTTGCATCCCGTTCAAAAAACGGGAATTGACATATGTCTCAACGAATCAGAATCAAATTACAGTCATACGATCATAATCTCGTGGACAAATCCGCTGAGAAAATTGTAAAGACAGTTCGTAGTACAGGTGCCGTGGTAACCGGTCCGATTCCTTTACCTACCAGGAAAAAGGTTTTTACCGTTCTCCGTTCACCCCATGTCAATAAAAAAGCACGCGAACAATTTCAGCTGCACACGCATAAGAGATTGTTGGATATTTATACTTCTACTTCAAGGACTGTTGATGCCTTATCCAAACTGGATCTGCCATCAGGTGTTGATGTTGAAATAAAAGCCTGAGTAAAAATTCCATCTGCCAAACCATAGTCATGAAGACGAGGCTAAAGCAGCGCTGGATAATTTGAAAGGAAATATGAACAAGCCGTTCGGGGTTTGTTTACAACCGGTACTTCTGTCTTCCCGTTAAAAACGGGATATCCTGAAAAGGATGACGAAAAAAAGCTGAGTCGAAAAGATCGCCCCGGCTTAAACTTCGGAGACAAAAAGAAAAGGTCGGTTGCAAACGGGGGATTGAAATCAGTATCAGCTTTACCAAAAGAGCTTATGCTGTTTGTCCTTAGACTCCAGGCACAAACCAATAAAAAATGAAAGGTTTAATTGGAAAGAAAATTGGAATGACCTCTGTCT
>DASXKM010000654.1:0-5587 GCA_036496825.1 Puia sp.
GGTCTTTACTGATCCTGAAAAATTCACTACTGAACATGCTGTACTCTTAAAGCAAATTGAAACATTTTTTATAGAGTATAATAAAATCGCCGGCAAGGAATTTAAACCGGTACGGTGGAAAGGACCGAAAGCAGTATTTAATCTGATTTCAGAATCCAGGTAATCTGACTGGCACGATGTTTTAATTATTTCAGAAAAACATATAACATGGCAACAAAAATGAAGAAAGAACCTTTACTGACGTCAAAGTCAAAAGGCAGGTCAGAAGGCGCGGGTAAGGACGATTCCATGCTACGCGAATTTTTTGTAGATGAGTTGAAAGATATTTACTGGGCAGAAAAACATATTGTGAGTTCTCTGCCAAAAATGACCAGGGCAGCGACTTCCCAGGAACTGAAGGATGCGCTTACAAATCATCTGGAAGAAACCAGGGGACATGTCAGCCGGCTGGAGGAAGCTTTCAAAGCGCTGGGTGAAAAAGCTGTCGCCAAAAAATGCGATGCCATGGAGGGTATTCTCAAAGAAGGCACCGGCATCGTCGATGAAACAGACGATGGAACAGCCACCCGGGATGTAGGAATTGTTTTGGCAGCCCAAAAAGTGGAACATTATGAAATTTCAACTTATGGTGGTCTGGCCCAACTGGCAAGGACGCTGGGAGAGAATGAAGTAGCGGAACTTCTGGAAGCCACCCTGGCCGAGGAAAAAGCTGCAGATGAGAAACTGACTGAAGTTGCGGAAGGAGGAATTAACTATGAAGCCGCGGGAGAAACTGAAGAATAGTATCATCTGACGATTGAAAGGGCGGCCGGGGGGCCGCCTTTTTTTATGCGACTCCATGATGGCACGCGATTTAAATCAATACCCAAATGAAGTCAGCCAAAAAAAAGCCTGTAACCAGGAAAAGGAAAATAACGTATATCGTTTTGGGAAGTATATTGTTGATCCTGATCGGGCTGCGTATTGCACTTCCTTATATACTTCTGAAACTGGTGAACAGGGAACTTACCAAAATACCCGGGTACACCGGACATGTTGATGATCTTGATGTCGCGCTGATACGTGGTGCCTATAAACTGAAACATATTAAACTGGATAAAACGGGTGGGGCCATACCTGTACCTTTTTTCTCTGCGGACGTCGTGGACCTTTCTGTTCAATGGAATGCTTTATTTCACGGACGTTTTGTTGGAGAAATTGAAATCGACCATCCCACTTTGAACTTTGTGAAGGGTCCCACCGAGGCCACCAGTCAGACAAAGATTGATAAGAGCTGGACGGATGTTGTAAAAAAACTGATGCCGCTTAAACTAAACCGATTCGAAGTAATTGATGGTGAAATTCATTACCGCGATTATCACAGTCATCCCACCTTTGACATATTTGCAAAGAACACCCATATCACGGCTGAAAATCTGACCAATGCAGAAAAGAATAAAGAATTACTTCCTTCAAGAATAGCGATGACTTCTTCTGTTTATGGAGGATCGGCAGACCTTACAATGAAAATGGATGCATTGAACAAAACGCCCACTTTTGATGCGAAGGCGAAACTGTTGGGTCTTAACATTGTGAATCTGAATAATTTTATAAATGCCGAAGCAAAATTTGATGTGAAGAAGGGAGAGATCAGCATCTATACGGAAGCAGCTGCAAAAAACGGGAAGATTACAGGCTACGCGAAACCGATCATCAAGGATCTCAAGGTACTGAACTGGGAAAAAGATAAGGATAAACCTTTGAAAATCGCGTATGAAGCTGTTGTCGAAGCCGTAGCCTGGGTATTTAAAAATCATTCAAAGGATCAGCTGGCAACAAGGGCAGAGTTTGAGGGTAATATCAAGAATCCGGATGTGGATGTGTGGACTGTTATTGGTGAAGTACTTCGCAATGCATTTATACAGGCTCTGTATCCATCGCTTGAAAATTCCGTCAACATCAATTCCGTGGACGGTCAAAAGGATGAATCGAAAACCGATCTGAGCAAAGCATATGACAAGAGCAATAAGGAACTGGGTGTAAAATCCAAAGTGAAGGATAAAAAAGAAATCAAAAAAGAAAAGAAGGAAAAGAAAAAAGAAGAAAAGAAAGAGGCAAAGGAAAAAAAGGAAAAGGAAAAAAAGGCGGCTGAAAAATAAAATATTTTACATCCGCCCGCTTTTTACTTTGACTTTGACCCGGATTTTGATTTTGACGTTGATTTTGACTTTGAGGCTGATTTGGACTTTGACGTTGATTTTTTGGGAACTTTAGCTCCTTTCTTTCTGGCCTCCGATAATCCTATCGCAATGGCCTGTTTACGGCTGGTGACTTTTTTACCGCTCCTGCCACTTTTTAAAGTGCCTGATTTTTTTTCCTTCATTGCTTTTTCAACTTTTTTGCCGGCACCGGCTGAATACTTTGCCATAAAAATTAATTTTTATAACTGTTTTCAAATTTTATGCCCACGCCATGGAGAAACCATATCAATCTTATCAGATAGCAGATTTTTCATTGAATGCTTCCTTCGAATCAATCGGACCGGAAATCATAGAGCAGTTGAAAAGACATTTGCTGGACTCTGTGGGATCGGTCATTGTGGCGCAGAAAAGCACGACGATCCATAAACTGGCTGCGACCTTAATACATTTATCCGGGGATGGATCCTGTCCTGTGCCGATGCTCGGAAAATTACCCGCAGACCGGGCAGCAGAATGGTTTACTGCGCTTATACGTTATCCGGATTTCATGGATAATTATATTGGTAAGGAAGCCACCTGTCATCCCAGCGATAATATCGGTTCCCTTCTGGCGGCCGGACAAAACAGCGAAACTTCGGGCAGGGAATTTTTGCTCGCCGCGGCCATCGGATATGCCATTGAATGCCGGCTGGTGGAAGAAACACCGGTGATGATAAAAGGATTTGATCATACCGCTTTACTGGCCTATTCACTTACAGCATCCGCTGGTCGCCTGCTCGGCTTGTCGCGTGAACAAATGGCGCATGCGATCGGGATGGCGGGATCCGGATTTGTTCCTTTGGTAACAAGCCGCGCAGCCTATACATATGAATGGAAAGGGCTCGCGTCATCGATGGTGGCACTGGGCTGCTTCAATATTATTTTTATGGCCCGCGAAGGACTTACCGGACCTTTATCCATTTTCGAAGGGCCGAAGGGATTTGAGCAGATCATGGATATGAAACTAAAACATGAATGGACAACATCCGATTTTCAACTTATAAAAAAATGTTCTCTAAAAAGTTACAATGCGGAAGTACATACACAGTCCAGTCTGGAAGCCCTGACAGAACTGCGGACAAATAATGAATTGGACATCACAGCCATTGATTCCATAGACATCACAACTTTTCTGACTGCCTATCACATTGTGGGAGGCGGCGTATATGGTGAACGGAACCAGGTGTATTCAAAGGAGCAGGCTGACCATAGCCTGCCCTATGTTGCTGCTGTCGCAATCCTCGATGGCCAGGTATATCCCGAACAATTATTACCTGAAAGAATAAATCAGCCCGATGTACAGGCACTCCTGCAAAAAGTGCATGTCCATACGGTGTCCCCGCTTCACCGGCCCCTGCCGGTCGCGGGATTCCTGGATCCTTATACGGATGCATATCCTGAAAAATTAAAAACGAAAGTGTCGATCAGTACAGACAAGGCAAAATTCATCTGCGAAAAAAGCGACTATCATGGTTTCTACACCCGTCCTTTCAGCTGGGGCGATACGATTTCGAAATTTAAAAAGCTCACTGATGAGATTATTTCTGCCGATCATCAGCAACAACTTGTTGATCTTATTCAGCACTTTGAAAATCATTCCGTAGCTGATCTCATTTCATTACTGGGTACCGGCGTTAATGAAATGGTTTACTAATGGCACGGTTTTTCAGTTTATTCGTTGTATAAAAATTTTTAAAAAAATGAAAAGTGAATGAAAGTACACCCTGGTAACAGGCTTGAAAAATAAACCGGCGAACCAGGTGCGCAGGGAGCAGGAATCCGCTGACAGTTCAAAATAATCTAAAAAAAATTACATATATGGCTATTACAAAAACAAAAAAGCCGGCTCCATCTAAAAAACAGACGCCGGTAAAAAAGACAAATAACAGGACGGATCACGAATCAGCTCCCAAAGACACGGCTATAAAACCATTCGATGTTTCGCTGGAAGATCTTTTCAAAAGCGATCTGAAAGACATGTTATGGGCGGAAAACCATCTGGTAGCTGCAATCCCGAAAATGATTGATGCTGCCAAAACACCGGAACTAAAAAAAGCGCTTAACAGTCACCTGAAAGAAACCATTCAGCAGGTAACCCGTTTAAAAACTGTTTTTGAACAACTGGATCTGCCTGCCATACCGAAAAAATGTGATGCGATGGAAGGACTCACCCTGAGTGGCGAACATACGATCGACAATACCTATCCCGGAACCGCAGGAAGGGAAACCGGGATCATCAACTCCGGCATTAAAGTAGAACAGTTTGAGATTACCAGTTATAACGGGTTGATCAAAATGGCCGGGAAATTAGGATATCATGATGCGGTGGAAATATTCAAACAAAATTTGCAGGAAGAAATGGCCGCTTCTGAAAAATTGAATGCTCTGAACGATTCCAGTTCAAAATAATGGTCAGCGTTAACCTATTCTTTATAAAAAAACAAAACTGTCATGGCGAAGAAAGACACTGAAGAGAAACCGGTAAGCAACAAGATTGCGGATCTTTCCCGGGATACGGAAAACAGCAATGATGAATTCATGACGACCAACCAGGGCGTTAAGATCAACGATGACCAAAATTCACTCAAGGCGGGAACACGGGGACCGTCCCTGCTGGAGGATTTTATACTCCGGGAAAAAATAACACATTTCGATCATGAGCGTATTCCCGAACGGGTTGTTCATGCAAGGGGATCGGCAGCTCATGGTATATTTAAATTGTATCAGCCGCTCGGCCAATATACCAGCGCTGGATTTCTGAACGATGTGTCTGTTGAAACGCCTGTATTCGTCCGGTTTTCCACCGTCGCGGGATCACGCGGATCTACTGATACGCCCAGGGATGTGCGTGGATTCGCTGTGAAGTTTTATACGCAGGAAGGAAACTTTGATCTGGTGGGAAATAATATGCCGGTGTTTTTTATACAGGATGCGATAAAATTTCCCGATCTCATTCACGCCGTTAAGCCGGAACCGCATAATGAAATTCCTCAGGCAGCTTCTGCCCATGATACATTCTGGGATTTTGTTTCCCAAAATTCAGAGGCCATGCATATGATCATGTGGCTGATGAGCGACCGGGCGTTGCCGCGGAATTTTCGTACCATGGAAGGCTTCGGCGTACATACTTTCAGGCTGGTTAATGAAACGGGTAAATCATCTTTCGTAAAGTTTCACTGGAAACCTTTACAGGGGGTATTTTCAATGGCCTGGGATGAATGCCAGAATATATCCGGCAAGGATCCGGATTTTCAGCGCCGTGATTTATGGGAAGCAATCGAAGGCGGTAATTTTCCGGAATGGGAACTCGGTGTTCAAATTGTTGCAGAAGAAGATGAGCACTCATTTGAATTTGATTTGCTGGATCC
>DASXKM010000655.1:0-6369 GCA_036496825.1 Puia sp.
GATACCATGCGCCTGCCCATCAACGGCGGAAGAATTCTAACGATAAAAGAAAAAAATTCTCCGGCACACCGCGGCATTTTTATTCAACCCTCAAATGATTTCAATGTGAGATCCTGCTCAGACGGCAAAGTGCAAAACGTATTTAAAGTAAGTGCCGGCTGGGCGATGGTCATTATGCAAAACGACACCAGTTATGCATATGCGCAGATGGACAGTGTAATGGTAAATCCCGGTGAGTTCGTAAATAAAGGAGATCTGATCGGGGAAAGAAAATTAATACCCAACGATTATAAATCGATCATATTCTTTGTCCTGAAAGGAAAAAAAGAACTGGACCCCGAAAAGTTTATAGTATCCGGGAATTAAGGCACACCACTACAAAAACAGATATACATTTTCTTTCCCCAACAGTTCTCTTATTAACAGGAGACCGTTAATTTCGTAGCTGATTATGTCCCTATTCATCGCCTCTCTGAATTCAGGAAGTAACGGAAACTGCTATTATATCGGTAACGGGGATGAAGCCGTTTTCATCGATGCCGGATTATCCTGTAAGGAGACGGAAATCAGAATGAAAAGACTGGGCCTCAATATGAGCCGGGTAAAAGCCATTTTTATTTCTCATGAACACAGTGATCATATTCAGGGGGCCAGCCAGATCGTGTCGAAATATCAGATTCCGGTATATGTGAGCGAGACGACGATGAAGGAAGCCGGGTTCTGGAAAATAAGAAAGTTTACCTCTCATTTTACATCACAACAACCCATACAGATTGGTGGTCTTCAGATCACTGCATTTGAGAAAAAACACGATGCCTGCGATCCGCACAGTTTTGTTGTCAGCGCCGGCAAAACAAATATTGGCGTTTTCACGGATATCGGCGCACCGTGTGAACGGCTGATCCATTATTTTAAACAATGCCATGCCGCATTCCTTGAATCCAATTATGATGAAGAAATGCTGGATAAGGGCCGTTATCCTGTATACCTGAAAAACAGAATCCGCGGTGGAAACGGACATTTATCAAACCGGCAGGCCCTCGATCTTTACATTAGGCATCGTCCTACTTTCATGAGTCATCTCCTGCTCTCCCATCTTTCCAAAGAAAATAATTCTCCCGAACTGGTTGAGTCTTTATTTTCAGGTGCATCTCCTGATACAAAGGTTGTCATAGCCAGTCGCTACCGGGAATCTGCGATCTACGAAATTGCGCTCAGGGAACATCCTTTGCGAATGCTTCTTCCAAAAATCATTTATAGCAAGAAGCAACAGTTGAGTTTGTTTTAGGCTTAAGGCCTAAGGCGCAAGGCTTAAGGCTCGACCGTCAACCGTCAACCGTCAACGGTCAACGGTCAACGACTCAGACATTTCACCAGCGAAACCAGCGAAACCATCGCCCAGACGCCCTCGAGAATTACAAAGGGAAAATAGGGAATCAGCCAGCTCGCAAAACACGCAATGCCTGCTCCAATGAGGTTTAGCAAAAGATAAGACAGACTTTCTGTTTTTATGATTTTCAATATGTTAAGAAGGTAAGCGAGTAGCAAAATGGCCACTCCCAAACTCCCGGTTATTTCGGAAAAATTCATTTCGGATGATTCAGCCAAAATTAAATAAAAAGGTCTCCCTGAGAACAGGGAGACCGTACGATTGCTAGTCCACGAGATAAAATTATAAACTCAAATAGTTTCCAGGAAATACAGATAAGGATAAAGTAATGGTTATAATTTCTTTTCTAATTCAAAGCCTCAGGAACAAACTTACGATCAGAACCAGCCGCTGAAAAGGGGATAAAACAGGATTCTCATCAGGGTATTTTCCCCGGTACCCGGGGGATAAATCCCGTTTCTTCTTCTCGGCGCGCGAAGAACCCTTATTCTATGTATTTTCAGAATTAAAACCAACCATATGATTCTTAAACCTTCAATCCTTTGTGCACTACTCCTGCCTTCTGCTTTGCTTTTTTCTTTCAGAAACATCCATGAATCGTCAGGGTTCAAATGGACAGGAAAAGAAACCCGTCTGGATACCGGACGAATCGTAAGCCAGGATTCAATACAGTCATGTCTGACGAATTACAAAAAACTGATGAAGGCTCACGGATTTTCAAATCCCGGGGGACAACCTTTTACCTCGGCGATAACGACGACGTCTCAACTGACAACCAGCGAGTCATTCAACGGGTCGGATTTGCGCGACTGGATCGATGCAACAGCAGCTGCCTATACGCAGGCGGGTAAAACTTTTTCCATACGCGTTGAATTTGGTGCTTATGATATGACATATCTGAACAGATACGAGCCCAATCCTTCCAAAAGAGCTAAAAAACTAAACCGCATTGCGATATTTTTAGTTCCCTATGATGCATCCTCCGGACAAACATTACAACCTCATGCAAACATTGCCGGCGGCACGCCATCCGGTGGTGGCGGAGCTTATGATTTCGGCGGACTACAACCATAAAATATGCACATTGCCTGGTTTGAATATTTTCAGTTACTAAGTCTTGCCACTGCTATTTATTGCCGGAAAGGACTAAAATCCTGTTCATTGATCGCATTTATTCCATTACTGATCATCGTAAATGCGACCGAACTGATTGCTGACAATTATCGGGCTTTTGGCTGGACATCAAATTATCGTATATATAATTTGTATCTCCTGGTGTCCACACCCTTCTTTTTCTACTTAGCAGGCAAAATGTTATTTTTAACCAGGAAGGAAAGTATTGTTTATTTGATTGTCTGCATTTTAAGCATGGTGCTGCTGTGCATAAACTACGGATTTATTCAGGGACCCATGCATTTCAATTCGTACTCCCTGGGGCTGGTGGACATCATGATCATTGTTTTTTCCGGCCTTTGTCTCGTGCGTTTGACCGTGTTTGATCAGAAAGAATTGAATTTTATGAGGGAACCTTATTTCTGGATCAATTCCATGAATTTGCTTTCCAGTTTGATAACACTGGTTGTACTCGGTCTTCAGTCTTATATACTAATCAACAAAATAGAAATTGCCAATATAACATTATATCATGCCATTTTACCAATCGTAAATGCGATTGTTTACGGAGGGTATAGTTACGCTTTTATATTATGAAGGACGCAAAGAGCCAGGTCATCTTCACCATTATAGCAGTCATTATTATTCTGCTATTCCTGTGCGTGCTGTTTCTTGTCATGCTGTTTTATTATAACAATAAAAAAGGACAAATGAGCAAAGAACAACAACTCATGAGGGCCGCATACGACAAACAATTGCTGGAATCGAAACTGGAAATACAGGAACAAACCTTTGATATGATCAGCCAGGAAATTCACGACAATGTCGGACAGATCCTCAGTCTCGCTAAAGTGCAGCTGAGTATCATGGAGCAGAAACAATCCGTGGACGGGGAACTGCTCACAAATGTGAAAGAGAGTATCAGCCTGGCGATGACCGAACTCCGGGACATCGCCAAAAGCCTGAGCAGTGAAAGATTACAGAAACTGAGTCTGCAGGATAGCATTTCGCAGGAAATACGCCGCATCAACCGCAGCGGGCTGATCAAAGTGAGTTCGGACGTGCAGGGGGCAGAAAAAAATATTCCGGATCAGCACAAGCTGATTGCATTCCGGATTGTTCAGGAGGGATTACAAAATATCATAAAACACGCCGGCGCTTCAGACGTGAAGGTTTCGATCAGGTATCTGGATGAGTGTATGTTTATTTCAATTTTCGATAATGGAATCGGATTCAATCCGGAAGCAGAATTAAAAAAACGCGAGGGCCTCGGCCTCCAGAATATTTTACGCAGGGCAACAATGGTCGGCGGGAAGGCGGATATCATGAGTAAACCCGGCGAAGGCACCACACTTCAAATACAAATGGCCTATGCCTGAGAAAAAGTCTGGAAGACTGGAGGTCTGAAGGTCTGATTTCAATTGCTTTTGCCAGAGTGAGAGATCTAAAGACTGGAAGAACTAAATATTATGAACCTGACACGAGATCATTGAATTTACCTGAAACAATTAAGCCATATGTCTGATCTGAAATATATCGCATTGGTCGATGATCATACTATGTTCCGCAAGGGGCTGGCGGTTCTGATCGATCTGTTCCCGCGGTATAAAGTTTTAATGGATGTGAGTAACGGCCGGGAATTTATTGACCAGCTGGACCCGGATCATTTGCCCGATATTGTTTTACTGGATATACATATGCCGGTCATGGACGGTTATGCAACAGCTGCCTGGCTGCATGCAAATCATCCATCCATCCGCGTTCTGGCGCTGAGCACGATGGATAATGATGCAACGATTATAAAAATGATTCATCAGGGCGCCCGGGGTTATATCCTTAAAGATGCCGATCCAAAGGAATTGCAGGTGGCATTTGAAGAAATCCTTGCAAAAGGATATTATTATAATGAAATGCTGACGCGAAAAGTAATCCAGTCCATTCACCATGCCGGACCGGATGCCGCGAATCCATTTCCCCGTCTGACGGACCGGGAAATGGAATTTCTGAAACATGCCTGCAGCGAAAAAAACTATCAGCAGATCGCCGGTGAAATGTTCGTCAGCGAACGTACCGTGGACGGCTACCGCGAATCCCTCTTCAAAAAATTCAATGTTACCAATCGTGTCGGCCTGGTCTTATACGCGATCAGAAATCAGCTGGTACAATTGTGATCTTTACGCTTAAGGCTTAGGGCTTAAGGCTCAAAGCCAAGACACAAGACACGATAAACGATTAACGATAAACGATATACGACAATCCGCCAACCGTCCGCGCACGTGCGCGGTCAACCGTCAACCAAATTCCTTACCTTAGAAACATGCAAATCGATCCGGAAAATAAAGTTGTCAAATTATGCGCAGAGGGAATGGAGGCCGAGGGTCTGGGCCGGGAAGATGAAGCGATGAATTTATTCATAAGAGCCTGGGACGAATCTTCAACGGATTTTGAGAAGTTTACATCTGCGCACTACGTGGCAAGACATCAGAAAACAATTACCGAAAAACTGATATGGGACGAAACGGCGCTCACCCATGCTTTAAGCATAAACGATGGCTCCGTTGATAGTTCTCTTGCTTCATTGCTTTTAAATATCGGAAAATGCCACGAGGACCTGAATAATCTGGAACTCGCCCGTGTGTATTATCTACAGGCTCATACCCACGTAAATTCCCTCCCGGACGACGGATACGGCAAAATGATAAAATCCGGTATCGCTGCCGGAATTGCGCGAACGAACCTATAAATTACATGCTCTTTTATAAATCAGACTCAATATGAAACGCAGAGATTTCGTAAGAAATATTTCTATCGCCGGTGCCGGCGTCTCGCTGTTCAATCCCTCTCCCCTTTTCTCCCGGTCGGTTGAAACAAAAGTTCGTCTGGGAATTATCGGGACAGGATTGCGCGGACAAAATCATTTGTGGAATGCTTTACAGCGATCGGATGTCGATGTGGTGGCCATCTGTGACGTGGATGAACGCAGTTTACAATCGGCCCGCGAGCTGGTTACAAAATCAGGAAGGCCGATGCCGAAAATATTTACAGGCGATCCGCATGCGTATAGAAAATTACTGGAAGAAAAAGATCTTCAGGCGATCCTGATTGCTACGCCATGGGAATGGCATACGCCGATGATCCTGGATGGTATTTCGGCCGGTATCAAATATGTCGGAACAGAAGTGGTCCTGGGTATTACCCTGCAGGATCACTGGAACGTGGTAAATGCCGCGGCAGCTCAGGGCGCAAATGTTATGATGATGGAGAATGTTTGTTATCGCCGCGACGTGATGGCCATTTTACAAATGGTCAGACAGGGAATGTTTGGTGAACTCATCCATATGCAATGCGGATATCAGCATGATCTTCGTGGTGTGAAATTCAATGACGGAAAAACGCCTTATGACAGCGGCGCCGAATTCGGGGAGAAAGCTTTTTCCGAAGCCCGGTGGCGCACCAATCACAGCGTACATCGTAACGGTGACCTGTACCCGACGCATGGCATCGGACCGGTTGCCGAAATGCTGAATATCAACTACGGGAACCGTTTCGTTTCACTGAGTTCCTTTGCAACGAAATCGCGGGGACTTCATGAATATATCGTGAAGAAGGGTGGCCCTGATCATCCGAATGCAAAAGTCGAATTCAGACTTGGCGACATTGTGACTACGCAAATCCGGTGCGCCAATGGTGAAACCATTTTTCTTCAGCACGATACAAACCTGCCACGCCCCTATTCGCTGGGCTTTCGTGTGCAGGGTACGCGTGGCCTCTGGATGGACGTGAACCATTCTTTATATATAGAAGGTGTCAGTGCGAAGTCCGATGCCTGGGAGAATGCTCAACCCTATCTTGATAAATATGATCAT
>DASXKM010000656.1:0-5577 GCA_036496825.1 Puia sp.
TAATAGCCAGTTCGTTGACTCTGAAGTTTGATTCTTGATTGAATATACCATGGCCAGCCTGGACATGGCGCTACCCTTGACCAGCGGGTTTGGATTATTTGCGAGGGATCTGTTGTAATCATTGATCGATTCCGGATACAAACCGAGGTTCTGATTGCAATACCCCAGCCGGTTCCAGAACATGGCGTTTTTAGATGTATCACCCAGATATTTTGCATAAATCAATTTGGCTGCTGCCCATTCCTTCATCTGATACAGTGAATCGGCCGACTGCAAATTATTTTTTGTCTGGCCGTAAGTCCTTTCTATTGTAATAGTTAGAATTAAAATGCATAAAAAGACGGCGTGTTTATTTTTCATGATCGTTGTTATAGAAATGAAAAGTATTTGAAAATATAGTGCATTATATTTTAATGATTATTAATCCCCCCACAGGAGGGATATTATCTTTTAAAAACACTTCAGTCTGAGTTGTTAATAATTTTATAATGCCGATTATTCATAGATATGGAAAGTGCAATCAGCAGGAATTGCAGACGGGTGATCCTCAGAAGGGGAGAAGAGTATGTTGTTTTCAGAACAACCGATGTCGCATATATCTATCTGGAAAATAAATGCTGTTACCTCGTAGACCAGCGAAACGGTTTTAAGAACAGGGTATCGGGAACCTTGCACGATATCTACGAAATGCTTGACCATGGCGAGTTCTACCGGGTGAATAAAAATTATATAGTAAACATCCGGTCGATCATAAGCCTGCGATGTTGTGACGTAAATAAAGTTGAATTGATTTTAAAGCCTCAGCCAACGGAAAAAGTATTTATAAGCCAGCTTAGGATTTGTCATTTCAAAGAGTGGATAGAAATGGAAAACGTAGTCGTTCCGGAATAATGGAATCTGGCTGCCGGTAAATCCAGGATGAATCAATACGAGGTTCATCATACTTAAAATAAAATATTTAACGACTGACGCCTTTCTGAAAAATTAACAGTTGAGCTATGTATTTGGACAAAATAAATAATAATTCAGCATCAAAAAATATAGTTCAGTATCAAAAAATATTGGTTCAGTATGAAAAAAAAATGGATGAAGAATATCACCCTTCAGTGAGTACAGCCATTCCGCTGAATTTACTGTCTTAACAAATGGCGGTTTCCTGAATCTATTCCGAATCATTTTTATTTCTGCGATCGACCAGCGTTCTATTAAAGGTTAAAATGTAAAAGACTGCTTATGAGAAATTTACTGGTAGCATTTTTAAGTTTTATATCATTTTCAGTAATGGCGCAAAATGATATAGCAACAGGTAAGATCACAAATCCGAGGGGCGAACCGGTATCCTTTGCCACGATTACTGTAAAGGGAACAAAGATTTCAACAGTTGCGGAGGCAGATGGCTCTTTTAAAATCAAAGCCGCACCAGGCAAGACCCTGGTGGTGTCGGCGGCATCATACACGCAAAAAGAATTTTATCTGAACACACTGACCGGGAACGATCTGGTACTACAGCCTGGTCAGGCCGCTTTGAATGAGGTGGTGGTCGTTGCATTGGGACAGAGTAAAAGCAAGGCCAAAGTCGGTTACGCAACACAAACTTTCAACTCCGAAATCATAAACAAGGTTTCTCCGGTAAGTATGCTGGATGGATTGCAGGGAAAGGTTGCCGGCGCGGATATTTCGAGCGTGAGTGGAACGCCCGGTGGTTCTACAAAAGTAGTCCTTAGAGGATTTGGTGTAATAGGCGGTGGTAATAATCAGCCGCTGTATGTAATAGATGGAGTTCCATTAAGCGATTTCAGTATTAATACAGGAGGAGCTGGTGGTAACGGACCTGCTTTGCAGGATTTTGGAAATGGAATGACGGATATTAATCCGAATGATATAGAAAGCATCACCGTATTAAAAGGAACTTCTGCCTCTTCTCTATATGGTTCAGTGGCAAAAAACGGAGCCATTCTGATAACTACCAAGAAAGGGAAAGCGGGAAAAATTCAAATCGGTTTCAACAGCTCATTTAACTGGTCTGTTGTTGGCAAATTGCCGGATGAACAAAAGCAGTTCGGACAGGGTTGGGGAGGTGTTTCGGACATTACCCAGAATGGAAGCTGGGGACCGGCACTCGATGGAAAAATGACTCCCTGGGGCGCTACAGTAAACAATTCCCAATTGGTGAAGCCATTTGCTTTCCAGGATAACAGCATCCGCGATTTTTATGATGTGGGTACAGAGGCTAATAATACGCTGTCCATTTCCGGTGGAAATGAAAAAACAAATTATTATTTCTCCTACGGAAATATTTCGAGCAATGGAATTCTGCCGGGTAATTACGATCAGCTGCAAAGAAATAATTTCAGCTTCCGCGTGAACAGCACTTTTGACAATTTCGCGATCAATTTTTCGGTGAATTATATAAACCGGCACCAGACAACACCGGCTAAATTTTCTCTGGGCGGACTGGGAAATGATCTGTTCAATAATATACTCCAGATTCCGGTTGATATCAAAATCCGCGATCTGAGTCTGTATAATAATCTGTATATGAATACAGACAATTATTTTACACCCTTTGCTGAAAATCCTTATTATGACCTGACTCAAAACGGGAGCGAGTCAAATTCAGACCGATTCTTCGGAAAGATTGATATGTCCTATAAATTCACACCTGACCTTTCTGCCGAATTCAGAATTGGTGGTGACTTTACCAATATCAATACTTCCTTATGGAACGCAGTGAATGCACCTTCTCCAGGAAGCTGGAACTCCGGTAATAATCCATCTGGTGCCGCCAGACAGCCTGACCTCGGATCTTTTCAGCAGCAGACTGACTACAATGGTTTGATCAACGCAGATTTTATAGTGAAATATACAAAGCAGCTGAGTTCTGATTTTTCGCTGGATGCATTGGCCGGAACAAGTTTTTACCAGGCAAAAGTTACCAATCTGACATCAGCCATCCAGGGACTTACCATTCCCTTCTTTTATAATTTATCCAACTCCAATAGTCCCGCTACCGGTGCAAACAGTTTATTTGAAAAAAGACTGATCGGAGTTTATGCGACTGCCACGCTGGGATACAAGGACCAGCTCTTTTTAACAGGAAGTGCGCGTAATGACTGGTCCAGCACATTGCCCCTTGACAATAACAGCTTTTTCTATCCGGGAGCAAGTTTATCATGGCTGGCTTCACAAACCTTCGATTTGAAAGAGAGCAAGATCTCCCTGCTGAAATTCAGATTTGCATATGGTCAGACGGGTGCTGACGCACAGCCATATCAGGTTTATAATACAATCACTCAGGGAAATATTCCAGCCACTACCGGTATTCCCTACGGACAAATTACATTTCCCATTGCAGGCATCAACGGATTTACCACGACGCCCAATATCGGAAACGCGAATTTGAAACCCATCATCACCAAGGAAGTGGAACTCGGTCTGGAAGCCAAAATGTTCAGCAACCGTATCGGACTTGATGTGACCTTATATAACAAGGAAACGGACGGTCAGATATTCAACGTGCCTATTTCACCATCTACCGGTTATAGCGGCCTGATTGAAAATGTGGGTGTGGTTCGTAACAAAGGAATAGAATTGACTTTTAATGCTGTGCCCGTGCAGACGAGGGACTTCACCTGGAATTTGAATTACATTTTTTCCAAGAATCTGAGTGATGTGGTCAGTCTGTCGAATGGTTTGGACAAGATTCAATTGCAGACAGACGGATTGACAGGTGGAATGGAATATGATTTGTTTCCGGGCAAACCCGTGGGCGTATTTTATAGCCCGGCACCGGTATATTCTCCAGACGGAAAAATCGTGGTCGATGCAAATACCGGCTTTCCTGTCGTGAACCCTGATAAACAGGATATCGGAACCTCGCAGCGGGATTTCTCCATGGGTTTAATAAACTCTTTCTCGTATAAGAACTGGCAGTTCAGTTTCTCCCTGGATTACAGAAAGGGCGGCAGTTTCTACAGTTCCACGGCCGATATATTCATGTTTTCAGGAAATGCTGCTATAACGACCTATAATGACCGCAAACCATTCGTGGTTCCGAATTCGGTAAACCAGGCGACCGGCACGGACGGAAAACCGGTATACCTTGAGAACAAAACCGAAATCGCAGAAAGTGTGTTCGACAGTTATTTTTATACGAATAACAACAAGGCCATTGCTTATCCGATGAGGCTGATCGACCGGTCTTTCCTGAAGTTGAGGGATATCACGCTCTCTTATACATTACCATCAAAATGGGCAACCCCCATCCATGCGAACAACCTGATGCTTTCAATTTATGGCCGGAATTTTATTCTCTGGCTGCCTAAGGGAAATGCCTATATCGATCCGGAGGTTTCTAACCTGGGTAATGATTTACAAAGTGAATTTGGAGAATATTCTCCAACAGGACCTACTACCATGCAATTTGGATTCTCATTAAAAGCAAATTTCTAATCTGTAAAAATATTTTAATCATTCAACCGGTTTTCAATGAAATGGAATAAAATCATAGGAGTACTTTCTGTTGCTGCAATCTTCGTCGCCGCGGGTTGCAAAAAAGTACTGGACATCAATCATGATCCAAACAATCCGTCTACTGACCAGGCAACGCCCCAATTATTATTTCCGGCCGCATCCATTTCAGCTGCTTCTGCGGTCGGCGGCGAGCTGGCTATTATTGGAATGCTATGGTCGGAATATACGACGGAAGATGTTTCTTCCTCGCAGTATAGAAATTTCGATTCCTACAATGTAACCAGTACGGACCTCAGTACAGGTTATAACCAACTGTATACGGGTGCGTTGAATGATCTGGAACTGATTCTGCAAAAAGCAAAAGCATCAGGGGACTGGAACTATTATCTGATGGCAACCGTATTGAAAGTTTATTCTTATCAGGTGCTGGTGGATTTATATGACCAGGTTCCCTATACGGATGCTTTGCAGGGTGCCACTAATCTGCAACCCAAATTTGATAATGGTCAGGATATTTATGTGTCATTGCTGGCTAAACTGGATTCAGCACTAAACATGGATTTTACCGCAAGCACTGTTACAGATCCAGGCGCAGCTGATTACTTTTTCGGGGGAGACATGTCGAAATGGATGGCTTTTGCTAATACACTGAAACTAAAAATGTTTCTGCGTATGGTAAATACAAAGCCTGCTGACGCGGAAGCGGGCATTAAAGCACTTTATGATGCGAACGTTGAATTTTTATCAGAAGATGCTTCTATAACTCAATGGACCGTGACACCAAATAAACAGAATCCATTTTTTGCGCAGAATATTTATGCCTTGAATACACCTTCCAATCTGAAAGCAAGTATCACGTTTATTAGCTGGCTTAGAGGAAATCTCGATCCGCGTATTGTAACTTATTTCGGGACAACAGCGCCTGTGGGAATCGACCAGGGAAGTTATCTGAGTACAAATCCGGCTTACAAGACAGCCACGACATTTGTACAAGCGGCGACCGATCCGGTTCAATTTATTTCGGCACCTGAATCATTTTTCATGCAGGCCGAAGCAAGGGAAAGATATTATGGAGGCGACCAGGCACAAACGTTATACAATGCG
>DASXKM010000657.1:0-2708 GCA_036496825.1 Puia sp.
AATTTGTTAAAGGCCTTTGACGAACATCCGGAAACGGGATTGTTGGGTATTGCAGGCGCCAAATACAAAAGTAAAACTCCTTCCGGATGGTCGACCGGTATCAGGCAATTGGATTGTTGCAATATTCGTCATCAGGATAAAGACGGGCATTTGAAACATATTTATCTGAATCCGAATAAATCTGTTTTTGAACCGGTTGTAAATGTGGACGGCGTTTTTATTGCTATTCGGAGGGAAGTTTGGGAAAGTGCGCATTTCAATGATAAAAACCTGCGTGGTTTTCACCTGTATGACATCGATTTTTCCTTTCATGTCATTCAGCATTGGAAAGCAGCGGTCCTTTACAATATTGACATCATGCATTTCACACAGGGAGGAAATTATGGCGATGCCTGGCTGGAACCCACACTCCGCTGGCACTCGTTATTTTCAAACAAATTACCGCAGTCGGCAGGAATTGCTATCACAGAAAAAATCCTGGAAAAACAAATCGGGATATTTTGGTTAAGACGTTTGTCAGTGGAGAAAATTTCATGGAAGAATAAATGGAAATGGATCCGGGTTAGCAAATCCTGGCGGAATCTGAAGGCATGGCCATTTATTGCCTTGTTTCTTTACGGCAAGAAGGCAAAGAATTAACCATTGTCAATTATCCATTACCCGTTATTACTACTACTACCCCTTGTAAACAAATGGAATGAAAAGAGTATAAATGACGAGCAGGATGGATCCGATATATTCCGCAGAGAATCCAAGGATTGTAGTAAATGTTCCGCCAATAACCATTACCCACAGAATGAATGCGAATGATGAAAATACAATTTGACCCGCTTTTTTAACATTTGTCACGTAATAGAGATAAAGCGGATTCATAATAATCAAAATCCCAAAAACAATCCATAAAAGTAATTGCTTGTTTCCCTGTTCACCCGCCCCATTTATAAGACCCCTTAGTGTGACATACGCTGTGATGATTTCGGACGGGATTAGCTTTACAAGCCGGTCCTTATAATCGTTGACTGGAGAAGGAGGAGCCAGGCCAGGGTCGGCAGCTGCCTTGATTTCACGGGCCATATATTGAATTTTATACCCTAATTTAATCATTTGCCCCGGAACACCCCTGTTTGGAACAAACCGGAGGACTGAAACCAGAAGATTCGAATGTTGAAAACCAGATTTCGGGAAGGAGTCGCCTTATTCTACCAGTACTTTAAGTTTTAACTTCAGAACTGCCATTTTTGCACTATTTCCTGCATGGCATAATGATTGACATTCAGTTATGAATATTTAAATACTAACCTTAAATAAATCAATATTATGGGTAAAATAATCGGAATCGACCTCGGCACCACCAATAGCTGTGTTGCTGTAATGGAGGGAAATGAACCCGTGGTGATCGCAAACGAAGAAGGACGGCGTACTACGCCATCAGTGGTGGCATTTCTGAAAAACGGAGAGCGGAAAGTGGGTGATCCTGCTAAACGCCAGGCTATTACCAACCCGGTAAATACTATTTCTTCTGTAAAACGCTTTATGGGACGTCGTTTTGACGAAGTAACCAATGAAATCAGTCACTGGAGCTATAAAGTCGTAAAAGGTGACAACAATACTTGCCGAATTGACATAGAAGGTCGTCAGTATACACCCCAGGAAATCAGCGCTATGATTCTTCAAAAGATGAAGAAAACTGCCGAAGATTATCTGGGTCAGGAAGTTACAGATGCTGTTATCACGGTTCCGGCCTATTTTAATGACGCTCAGCGTCAGGCTACCAAGGAAGCCGGCGAAATTGCGGGATTAAATGTCCGCCGTATTGTAAACGAACCAACGGCTGCCGCCCTTGCCTACGGACTGGACAAAGCGGGGAAGGATGAAAAAATTGCAGTATTTGACTTGGGAGGCGGAACATTTGACATATCCGTTTTGGAACTTGGAGATGGCGTTTTTGAAGTGAAATCAACCAATGGAGATACGCATCTGGGAGGTGACGATTTTGATAAAATCATCATTGACTGGCTGGCAGATGAATTCAAGAAGGACGAAAATATTGACCTCCGCAAGGATCCAATGGCATTACAACGTCTGAAAGAAGCTGCTGAAAAAGCAAAGATCGAATTGTCCTCTTCCACTGAAACAGAAATTAATCTTCCCTATGTGACAGCTGTTGACGGCGTGCCTAAGCATCTGGTGAAAAAACTGACCCGTGCAAAATTTGAACAGCTGTCGGACAAACTTTTCGAAAGATGTCTCAAGCCCTGTGAACAGGCTATGAAAGATGCCGGATTAAGTGTTTCGCAAATAGACGAAGTGATCCTGGTAGGCGGAAGTACAAGAATTCCGAAAGTGCAGGAAATCGTTGAAAAATTCTTTGGAAAAAAACCTAATAAAGGTGTAAATCCGGATGAAGTGGTTGCCATTGGAGCTGCAATCCAGGGTGCTGTATTGACCGGTGAAGTAAAAGATGTACTGTTACTGGACGTAACACCTCTAAGCCTTGGAATTGAAACCATGGGAGGAGTGATGACCCGGTTGATCGATAGTAATACGACTATACCTACAAAAAAATCAGAAGTATTCTCCACGGCGAGCGATAATCAGCCCGGCGTACAGATACATGTGCTTCAGGGCGAAAGACCCATGGCGAACCAGAACAAGAGTCTGGGCATGTTTAACCTGGACGGCATACCGCCGGCACCTCGTGGCGTTCC
>DASXKM010000658.1:0-9830 GCA_036496825.1 Puia sp.
GCCTCCGCCAAAAAATTCCGAGACAGGGCTCCATACTGTTTGCCTGCCATCTGCAATTACTTCCAGGACGGTTGCCCTGTTCATCTGTTTATTATTTCCGGAATTGATCTTCACGAAAATGCCATTGATGGCATGCGGACCCGAAGGAAGATCAATTTTGAGGGATTGAGATTTTTCCAGGTTTCCCGCATTTTTTAACGGTACGAATCGCGTGTCGGCAGAAAGCTGCAATTTGCGTGCGACCGAAGCCAGCAACTCTTTCTCGTCTTTGAATCCTTTCCTCGAAAAAGTTTTCACCTGGGTTCCCGTCTTGTACATTCTGTAGTCGATGCAATAATAAAAAACACTATCATCCAGTGTAACTCTGCAGGCTTTCGCAAATGGAATGGGAAGATAAAAATCGGCTCCCATCTGTCTGGGATGACCTACAGGTAAACTATACTGATATTTCGCATCTTTTTCGTCTGATGAAGTAAAAGCAAATGGCCATTTCACAAAAGAACTGCCATTTATGAATTTTTGATAATTCTCTTCTATCACAGGAACCGGATTATCGTCCAGATAAATTCGAACAATCCGGTTACCCAAAAAAGATATCTGGGGAATCCACCATCTGGTGATGGCACCCGGTCCCTTCGCATCCATAATAACCCATTCCGTTCGTTTCCCGTTTTTTTCCTTGCGTATATAATTATCGTAATCCTTGTTGGCAAACCATTCTTTAGTGTCTTTACCCTTTAACTCTTCCCTGTCCCAGCTGCTCGACTGAAATGACTGGTAAGAGGGATTGGGATCTTCCGCCAGAGACCGGGGATCACTCATTTCACTTAACAATGAGGTGAGACTAACTATTATTGAAGTATCAGAAAGATGATATGGAAATGCGAACGCCCGTGTAATACCGAAAACAAAAAGCAACGCAGTCATTTTTTTCATAATAGAACGCCCTCAAATTCTTTAAAGAATGTCTATGGTGTACCCATCATGACCTCTACAGCATGAACCTTTCCATCATGATAGCCGGGTATTATATTTGACGATATCTTCCTTCCGTCAACTTTAATATAGCTTATGCCTGAACTCTGTTTCTTTGGATTTTTTACTTCAATAATATACTTACTGCCTCTGAAAGGTCTTGTCACTTTATAGCCCGGCCATTGCGCAGGAATCTCAGGCTGGATCAATAAACCGTCCAATACCGGCCGGACTCCTAAAATATAATCTACATAGGAGGCCCACATCCATCCGGCACCTTCACCCAGATTCCACTGAAATTCCCCCTGTCCCTTAAGATAATGATCAGGTCCGTCATAGTTTTCCGGATACACATAAGGTTCGCATTGAAAGTGTTCCATGTCTTTTTCCCTGCTTTTCATAGACGCTTTGTCATACATTTCATTTGCCAGACCGGCCTGATTGTTCAGGCAGGCTGCTGCAATGGCCCATCCCGTCGGACGCAGGTAAATACAGGCATTTCTAAAGCCCGGAGCGTATATCGACTGAGTGCCGATATAATCTACGTATTGATTGTACGATGGAAAAAAAATCATCGGTCCATAATCACTCATTAAATATTTTTTAACAGAAAGAAGTGACTGCGTTGCACGCTCCGGAGTAGCAACACCGCTTAATATGGGCCAGGACTGAGCATTGATATAAATCTTTCCTTCTTTTGCACTTTTGGTGCCAACGGGAATAAAAGGATTGCCTCTGTCCGAAAATGCTCTGATGTACCATTCGCCATCCCATGCTAAATTATTTATGGCTTCTTTCATTCTGTTGTAAATACTCATCCACTTTGTGTAATCCTGATCATGGTGGGTTTTTTGTGCTATATCCGCAAAACCTTTTAATAAAAAACACATTTCTGCCGCCAGCATTTCGCTTTCAGCATTTCCATCCTTACTGATTTTTGTAAACTCGTCCATCCAGTCACCCACATTAGCAGGTATTTTAGGCAGGCCCCGATCATCAATTCCTTTCACCGATATGGCTAACCCTGTTTGTATATGATTCCACAGGGTGCCTTCCCTGCCATCTGCAAACGACATTTTTGAATCGAGCATATTGATATCCCCGGTTTCCAGGATATAGTAGTAAATACTAAACAACTCAAAAATATCATGATGATGAGGAACCTTAAACTGAAATTGACTCTTAACAGTCACCGGAGTGCCATTTACATCAAGGTCCTTGTAAAACATAGAATGTTCTCCAGAGGCAAAAACACCGGTTTGTGTTGTATCAGACATTTGTCTCTTCAGTACACTGTTAAAGCAGCTCTTCAGGATATCCATATCGAAAGGCAATAAAAAATGTTCTGGTGTGGTGCCCAGACTTTCACCTTCGAGACCGTAACTCCACAGACCTAAACCGTAATCACCATTATTTAAGCTTTTCTTCCAAAATTGCCTCCATTGGTATTTGGTCCATATATTGATCATCCGATCGTTGTCCTTATCCGGCGTTTCTATCGATATTGAGCTATCTACAAGCTTGTCATAAAATTCCCTGAGGCTATTCAGAGATTTCTTCACATATCCTGGTTCATTATATTTTCTTGTGATTGAAGAAATGTCTTGTTCATCTCTTGTCATGCCCAGCACATAGATGAGTGTTTTGCGCTCTCCATTTTTTAAACGGATGGAATTTTGTAACACGCCGCAGGGATAATCTGCCTCACTCCAGAAATTCGAATTCGTGCATTTGCCTCGCTCAACAGCACCCGGATGATCATAGTCCTTTCCAACACCAAGGAAATGATCTTTTATAGTTTCATATGAAGTGATTGGTTCACTCACTGAAAAAAAACCGGTGTATGGCCAGGGAATACAATTTGCCGTGCTTCTCCAATTTTCCTGCCTTGCAATAATAGTATTGTCCTGCATAAAGGCTTTTTTGTACAGATTAAACTGACTGCCTCCTCTGCCATCGCCTTTATAAATAATAGATTTTACAGGGTCACCTAAATTCCATTCTACCTGACCAAATACGTCAAGCTCCTTATCCTGCCCGGAATTGTTCATAATATCTACCACCATCACCAGGACATTTTCATCCCGGGGTACAAAATAAGTAACCTGGGTTTTGATCCGATTGACCTCATTTGAGATTTTATTATACCCCAGGCCAACCCTGCTTTCCCATTTTGTATCATTTGAATCCGGAATATTAATCTGGAAAAAACTACCATCCGATTTATCTCTTACGTAAAAACGGCCTGAAGTATTTTGAGGATTGGTGAGTCCGTTAGAAACCGGATCCAGTAAGAAACTCTCTACATATCCGTTTTGGGTAATCCAGGTGAAGAATACATCGTTCCCCAATCTGTTTAACCAGGGTGTTGGAAGCGGGGATTTTTTTATAATACATTCCTTATTGTCAGAAGAAAAAGAATACCATGCAGTTTTTGCTTTGTCTTGTCCTTGTGAGTAGCTACTCATCACAAAGAAGAATATTAAAAATTGCAAACTGGCTGGCCCGGAAAAAAAATTCTTCATCAGAAACCATTTATAGTCTCTTCACCTGAATAAAATAAATACTTATTCCGCCGGTCAGTACCCGGGATTTTGGGCAACGAGACCGTTCGTTACTTCAATAATAGAAACTGGTATGGGATGAAGTAAATCATGTGCATCTATTACTTTTGAAATTCCCTGACTGCTAAAATAATTATTCATCGTCTGAATGGCTTTGTCGGTACCCATCCTTAATATATCATGCCAGCGATTGCATTCAAAAGAGAATTCATACCTTCTTTCATTCATTACCTTGTCGATAAATGCTCCCGGTGTTGCAGAGCTGATATCCGGAAGTCCGGCCCGGGCCCGTACCTGGTTAATGTAGCCATAAGCTTCATCTGATTCACCGATCGACTCTGCCAGCATAAGCAATATATCCGCATAACGAAGTACCGGGAAATCCGTGTTTCCGTTAAAGCCGGTAGTCATCGCCGGATCCAGATACTTTACACTATATACGTTACCAAGAGGATCTGTAGCAGTAAGACCAACCTTTCTTTCATCAGCGGGATCAAAGCTGTTAAGGTAATAAGCAACCTGCGGCAGATCATAGTTATAACCTGCGCCGGCACCTCCCCAGTTGGGCGTGGCCATAATATTCCCATACGGGCTTCCTGCAAAATTGGCCAGCTGTTGTATCTCGAAAAGAGATTCGGCATTATTATGATTCGTAGGAGCAAAAACTTCCTGATAAGTCGGCATTAATTTGTAGAGACCTGAATTTACAACAGCACGCAAAGATGTTTGAGCATTGCCGAGATCGCCTTCCTGCAAATAGACTTTTCCAAGAAGACCGATGGCCGCCCATTTAGTTACCCTTCCAATGTCATTTCCTGTATAGGTCTCAGGAAGATTTGCAGCAGCAAACTGTAAATCCGTGATTATTTGAGTATATGTATCCGCGACTGAACTCCTTGCCACGTTTACAACGGAAGCGTCAAAAGAAGTCGTTTCATGTAAGACCAGCGGCACGCCTCCATAATCCTGAACCATCAGGAAATAGATCTGCGCCCTCAGGAACGTCACTTCGGCGATATATCTGTTTCGCAATACATCATCCATGTCAACCTTCGGCGCTCTGTCAATAACCGTATTACATAAATTGATTGCATAATAGGTGTCAGTCCAATTCCACAAATACCACTGACTACTGCCATCAACCTGAAAAAGACCCATCACATCATCCCCGGAGTTACCGTTGTCGTAATCATCTGCCCGGACGTCTTCCAATTGAAAGATAGGCGGTAATCCTGAAGTTTTCCCTACGTATACTCCCCTATGCCCTGCATAAGCAGCATTCACTGCCTGAAGAATATCTGATGCAGAATTATAGAAATCGGCAGAATTTACATAAGAAAGCGGCGCAATATCCAACTGCTTTGAGCATGAAATAAACGTCAAAAGCAAAATGGCTAGTAACGAACTTGTTTTTCTATTAATGGTCTTCATTGTTAAAAATTTAATGGATTAAAATCTAACACTTGCTCCAATCGCAAACGTTCTCGGAAGTGGTAAGGAAGGAGCTGAATTATTCCCCAGGGATCTTCCGTTGCCCGTCAATCTGACCTCTGCACCGCCAGAGGGTCCGTCAAATCGTGTTGCCCCGGGATTCCCTCCCATGAATTTTGTAATTCTGGCCAGGTTATCAATACTGATAAATACTCTCAGCGATTTGATTTGCATCTTAGCCAATGAACCTGCCGGAATATTGTATCCGAAGTTTACATTTCTAAACCTGAAAAAAGCGGTTGGGTTCAGAAACGCGGTATTAGGTGTTCCGGCTCCGTAAAAACCTGCTCTTGGAACCTGCCCGTTGCCCGGCTCAGACTCCGAAATGTATCGCCCGTTATAGAATTTGCTTAAAGTGTTTAGGCCCTGAGTACCCAACTGACCCAGTTGATTTGCCAGATCATAAACATTGGCGCCCCATTGTCCCTGCATCAGCACATTCAGATCAAAATTTTTATAACCAAATGAAGTTGTTATCCCATAAACGCCCCGGTTGATATTATCACCCAGGATCTTTCCATCTTTTTGATTGAAATTATCAATGATGCCGTCGTGGTTGACGTCTTCATATTTGTAATCTCCCGGTTTCCCGACACCAGGCCCGCCAAACAGGGGATAGCCGGATTGAATATCCGCCTGGCTGACAATTCCGATTGAATGAAGATACCGGCCCTCTTCTAAGTGTCCTCCGACCATCGTGACCAGTGTTCCATAAAATCCGATCAGTGGGGAACCATCTGGTCCTAAAGCAAGTACCTTCTGCTCTGCGATCAATGAAAGATTACCACCGACATTCCATTTGAAAGGACCGTCAAGAACCTGAAAATTTCCGGAAAATTCAAATCCTGTCGACCTCATCTTCCCGATATTCTGTAAGGAAGATGAATAGCCGGTCGTCATCGGAACATTCACAGAAAGTAAAAGTCCGTCGGTTAACCGGTTATAATAATCAAACGTAAAATTCACCCGGTTGGAAAACATAGTGAGATCCACACCCGCATCAAACTGATTCGCCGTTTCCCAGGTCAGATTTGGATTGGGCGGTGTTGTTATGGTGAGTCCGATATTATTGCTCCCGGAACCCAATCCAAAAGGCTGATTTGTGGTGGCCAGTAACCCGATGGCAGCAAAATCGCCAATTTCATTATTTCCGGTCTTCCCATAACTGGCTCTTATTTTTCCACTGTTCATCCATTTCGCACCGCTCAAAAATGATTCTTCCGAGAAGTTCCATCCTATAGCAGCGGAGGGGAAATTTCCGTATTTATAATTCGATCCAAACCGGGAACTACCGTCTCTGCGCCAGGTGACCGTCAACAAATACTTCCCCTTGTAATTATAATTTGCTCTTGCCAGATAAGATACAATCGCCCACTCAGATTTCAATGTGCCACTCGAAGAAGGAAGTACTGAGCCTCCATTGAGTGTTTGTACACCGTTTGTTGGAAAACTATTCGCGCTGAGATAAGCGTCGTCGTCGTCTTCATGCTGATAAGTAAATCCTCCTAATAATTCAATGGTATGTTCTCCAAAAATCTTAGTATAATTAAGGGTATTTTCATTGAGCCAGTTAATAAGCGTTGAGTTATCGTACGTAGCTGTCGGGTTTTGGGGCAGAGGAGGTAATGTTGACGGAGTATAGGTCTCATTTCTGATATTGCTCGTGTTTGCTCCTATAGAAGTTCTGAACCGGAGGTCTTTTATAATATCCCATTCGAGATATGCATTTGCAAGAATAAATGTGCTGTACGTATAGCCCTTGTATAAATCAATTATCTGAAGCGGGTTAGCAAGCTGGATCGCGGAAATACCGGAATAATCCGGGGATTGTGTGTTCCCATAAGATCCATCAGGCAATTTTACCGGGATTGTCGGAGGCATAAAAGTAGCTGCTCCCTGCGGAGAAATAAAGTCACCATCCGGCATATTTTTAGATTGAGTATAGTTTGGTGCAACGTTCAGGCCAATGCGCAATTTGTCATTTAGCTTGAAGTCGACTCTCGCTCTCATTGAATACTTTTTGTAATCAGTACTTTTTATAATTCCGCCCTGGTCTATATACCCCATGGAAAGGCTGTAATTCGCGGTGTTCGAACTGCCCACCAGAGACACTGAATAATTTTGGTAAGGCGCTTTCTGGTAAATCTGATTTTGCCAGTCAGTACTGGTCTTGCCATCCCAACTTGAAATCGCAACATTTTGAGGAGTCGCAGGGCCGGTATTGGCAATTATTTCTTTTGCATACTGTACATATTCAGGCCCGTTTAATACAGGATAAAAATCCTGTTTATTTACGTCTGAAAATCCAGCCTGTAAGTTCAGATACACCGAAGGCTTGGCACCTTTTCCGGATTTTGTCGTAATAATAATAACTCCATTTCCACCTCTTGAGCCGTATATGGCGGTGGCGGAGGCATCTTTTAAAATTTCAACGGACTGAATATCGGTAGGATTGATTGCATTTGCATTTGCCTGATCAGTAATGAAGCCATCTATGACATACAAAGGTGCATAACCGGTAGATATGGAAGCAATACCTCTGATGACAACCGTACTGGCTTGCCCGGGTGCAGCATTATTCTGCCAGATTTGTAAGCCGGAAGCCTGTCCGTTTATTGCATCCAGGAAATTGACCACCGGCCTTTCTTCCATCTTATCAGGACCCAGGGATACAATGGAACCTGTCAGGTCTTTTTTCAACTGGGTTCCGTAACCCACCACAACCACGCTGCTCAATTGCTGAGTGGTACTTGACAGCTGAACATCAATCACCGAACGATTGTTTATTTTAAATTCCTGCGAACCATAGCCAACAAAACTAAAAACCAGCGTCCCATCGGAAGGCGCATTAATACTAAAGTGACCATTGGCATCTGTCAGGGTAGAGACCGTACTTCCTTTTACTGCTACGGTTACGCCTTGCAGAGTGCTGTCTTTAGATGATACATTGCCTGAAACCGTCTTTTGAGCAAACAGAATGGAAGAACTAAAAAAAAGCGCAAGAAGAAGTATCATCTTTTGCGCCTTAAAATCCTTATTCGGGCACCCTAAAAGGAAGAGATTTTTCCGTTTTGGCAAGCAATGATTCATAAAAGTTAGTTTGAATTTATTGAAAAGAATTTCCATTCAACTAACCAAATGTAACTTCCCTTGCAGACTACTTAGGACGGGAGATTAGCATTTTATTCATTTATATTAGCATATTTAATAAGCTCAGCAAATTCATCATAGAAATAATTTAAAGAATTATATCGCCCTGTCTAAATGAACATAGCCACCATCCACGTGAATGAGTTGTCCTGTTGTATGGCTGGATTTTTGCGACAAAAGAAACGCAGTCATATTCGCTATTTCTTCTTTTGTTGTCATTCGTTTTCCAAGGGGAATGCGGGAAATAATTTCCTCAAGTTTTTCCTTCGGGTTTGGTACGGTCTCTATCCATTTTGCATACAGAGGGGTCCAACATTCGGACACGACGATCGCATTTACTCTTATGCCATATTTCAGTAGTTCTACTGCCCATTCCCTCGTCAAAGCATTTCTGCCTCCATTTGCTGAAGCATAAGCGGAGGTGCCACCCTGACCCGTTTCTGCGGTCTTCGAAGTGATGTTTACAATTGGGCCTGCCACTTTCTTTAACTCGGGCAAAGCAAAATGCGCCATCAAATAATAGTGAGTCAGATTTCTGTGAAGGCTCCTCATGAAAAGTTCATAGTTCCCGGATTCCAGACCTACACCATCATTTTGCCCTGCGTTATTTACCAAACCTTCAATCCGGCCATATTTTTTAATAACTGCATCAACCGCATTTTTGCTGGCTTCCGGTTCGTTTAATTCAGCAGTCACATAAAATAATTCTGATTGATAGTCTGGTTTCAGCTCATTCACCAATTTCAAATTGTCTTCTTCGTTTCTTCCTACAATGACCGGTATAGCACCTTCTTCTATCAGGACTCTTGTGATTCCTTCACCTATTCCTTTTGCTCCTCCGGTTACAATAATGACTTTATTTTCTAATCCGAGATTCATAGATTGTAAAATTTAACTGCGTTTAAACCAAAAATTTTGTCTTTTTCATCCTGACTGTATGATGAAAAGTAGTTCTTTGTAATATTTACGATATCGTCATAGTCTCCTGCTAACAGACATACCGGCCAGTCGGAACCAAACATAACTCTTTCGATTCCGAATGCATTTACCACAACATCCATATAAGGGGCAAAATCTTCTTCCTGCCAGTGTCTCCAGTCTGCTTCCGTTACCATCCCTGATATTTTACAATAAATATTTTTAAACTTCGCTATTCCATTGATTTCTTCTTTCCATACATTTATTTTTCCTGCTTTAATATATGGTTTGGCTAAATGATCAATAACAAATCTTTGCTCAGGAAATAGTTCAATCAATGTTCTGGCAAACGCAAGCTGATCGGGATAAATCAGGATATCATAAGTGTAATTGAACTGCTTTAAAGCCTTTATGCCTCTGGCAAATTCGGGCCTTAACATCATGGCCCTGTCTTTTTCGTCCTGCACCAGGTGACGAAAGCCTTTGAGTTTTTCAAATGACTGGAAACAGGCCAGCCTTTCTTCTACATTAGCCGATTGAAGATCAACCCAGCCCACTACCCCTCTTATGAAATCATTTTTGTCCGCAAGACCAATCAAAAAATAGTTTTCTCTTTCCGATTGTTCCACCTGAACAAGCACACAACCATCGAAATTATTTTTAACCAATGCCGGAAACAGATCCTCAGGTAAAAAATCTCTTTTCAAAGCAGACATTTCATGGGTAATCCAC
>DASXKM010000659.1:0-4673 GCA_036496825.1 Puia sp.
GAGGAAGAACTGATAACTTTTTAAGTATTTTCCATCGCTATCAATGGGATGCATTTTATATTCGTAACGCCCGTCCTTCGCTGGATTTTAAGATTCTCCGGATTACGGCTGGTCAGACGATAAAAAGTATTTTTTCGTTTAAAACTATCAAACTGAAACAGTTAGAACGATTAAATATGAGCGAGACTAAGTTTTTACTTGAAAATCTGAGATAATCAGCCGGCCCAGGACTCCCTGTCAAGACTCCGGTATTGAATAGCCTCGGCCAGGTGCTCTGTTTTGATTTCATCCTGATCATCCAAATCGGCAATCGTTCTCGACACTTTCAGAATGCGGTCATAAGCCCTTGCTGATAAATTCAATTTCTCCATAGCAATTTTTAAAATCGCGGTCCCCTGCTTCTCAATGCTACATGTTTTTTTTAACAGACTGCTATCCATCTGTGCGTTTGCATATACTCCAATATGATTTGAAAACCGTCGGTATTGCCTCTCTCTTGCCCGGATTACCCTTTCACGTATCGCAGCTGATGTTTCCCCTATATCCGTTGATGATAACTCATTGAATCCAACTGGAGTAACCTCAACATGTAAATCAATTCTGTCAAGCAATGGTCCTGAAATCCTGTTTAAATATTTCTGGACGGCGCCTGGCGGACAAGTACATTCTCTTTCCGGATGGTTGTAAAATCCGCAGGGGCAGGGATTCATGCTGGCTAATAACATAAAACTGGCGGGAAAATCAATACTCATTTTGGCGCGACTTATATTAACTCTTCTTTCCTCCATGGGCTGTCGCATCACTTCCAATACAGATCTTCTGAATTCCGGCAGTTCGTCCAAAAACAAAACACCGTTGTGGGCTAATGAGATTTCGCCAGGCTGGGGATTGCTGCCACCCCCCACCAGTGCCATATCTGAAATGGTATGATGGGGTGAACGAAAAGGACGTCGGGCAACCAGCATTGCATCTGGTTGTAATTTACCTGCTACACTGTGAATCTTGGTTGTCTCCAGTGCCTCCTGCAAATTCAAAGGCGGAAGGATCGTCGGAATTCTTTTAGCCAGCATGGTTTTCCCCGAGCCCGGTGGACCGATTAAAATGGCGTTGTGGCTTCCGGCCGCTGCAATCTCAAGAGCTCTCTTTATATTTTGCTGGCCATGCACATCCTTAAAATCAAGATCAAACTGATACTGATTCGAATAAAAATCCAGCCGGGAGTCCGGATCCAGTGGGTTTATCTGTTTTCGTCCGTCTAGGAATTCAACAACTTCCCGGATATTTGAAACCGGGTATATCGAAAGCTGATTTACAATAGCTGCTTCTTTCCCATTTAATTTTGGAACGATAAATCCATTAAATTTTTCTTTACGTGCCTGAATTGCCATGGGGAGAACACCCTTCACAGGAAGTATATTACCATCGAGACTAAGTTCTCCCATGATGATCAGTTGCTTAAGAATTTCTGGGTTTTTTATCTGTCCGCTACCTGCAAGTACGCCGATTGCGATGGGCAGGTCGAACGCAGATCCCGACTTTCGGATATTGGCCGGCGCCAGGTTTACTAACAGTTTGATTCGGGGCATTAAAAAGCCATTCGTTTTCAGCGCACTCTCTATGCGCTGGAGACTTTCCTTAATCGCATTGTCAGGCAGACCTACTATGAAGTAATTCTTGCCCTTCATGACGTTTACTTCCACTGTGATTGTGATGGCGTCAACACCATATACGGCGCTTCCAAAAGCTTTGACAAGCATCGAATGTTTAACGGTAAGTTATCCCGGAGTTGAGCTTAAATCAATAACCAGAAAGTGGAATTCTGAAACCAGAAGAAAATCCATTCGTTCATCAAAACCTACCTACCCCGAAACGCCGGGGATCTTTTTTCGAGAAAAGCCGTGATTCCTTCTCTCATATCATCCGTTGCAAAACATTCTCCAAAAAGTCTGGTTTCAATCGCATATCCATCGTCGTTAGTTACGGATGCATTTACTGCGGCAATTGTTTTACTGATTGCCAGGGGTGATTTTTTTATAATTTGAAGAAGAATAGATTTTGCTTTATTCATCAGATCATCCGGAGCTGTTACATGGTTGACCAATCCATACTGGAGAGCCGTGCCCGCATTGATCGTATTTCCTGTCAATATCGCTTCCATTGCAGGTCCTTTTCCGATATATCTCGTCAGGCGCTGGGTTCCGCCGTAACCCGGAATCAGCCCCAGATTAATTTCCGGCTGACCGAATTGGGCTGTATCACTGCATATTCTGAAATGGCAGGCCATGGCCAGTTCGCATCCACCACCCAGCGCAAATCCATTTACCGCGGCAATAATTGGTTTATATGCATTTTCAATCTTGAAAAAAATATCCAGCCCCTGTTTTGCAAGGACCGTTCCTTCTTCTTTGCTTAGACCGGCAAAACCCCGAATGTCGGCTCCTGCCGCAAATGCCCGGTTGCCGGATCCAGTAATAATAGCCGCATAAATAAGGGGATTTTCATATACCTCAAGAATTGCCTCTCCCAGTTCCCGGATAACTGTTTTATTCAGTGCATTTAGTTTATCGGGACGATTGATCGTGATAATATAAATTTCGCCCACAAGTTCAGTCAATATCGTTTCGTACATATGATTTGTTTAATGTTATTTCCTGTTCGCTGTGACCCACTCAAGGATATAAGATGAAATATCCATAGTGGGAGTGCCCGGCGCGAATAGTTTTCCCACGCCAATCTCCTGTAAACGTATTCGGTCCTCTTCTGGAATAATTCCACCTCCTGTGAGCAATACATCGGTTAAATTATTTTCCTTCATCAGTTTTATGATTTTTGGAAACACTGTCATATGGGCGCCACTCAAAATACTGATGCCGATGGCATCAACGTCTTCCTGAATGGCTGCATGCACAACCATTTCAGGAGTCTGGCGCAGCCCAGTGTATATAACTTCCATCCCGGCATCGCGCAATGAAGTTGCAATTACTTTTGCGCCACGGTCATGACCATCCAGTCCAACTTTAGCAACTAAGACCCTGATCGGACGTGATAAAGATTTGTCCATGATTCAAATTTACGCAACTGTTTTCTCTGAATGATGAATTAATAGCCCTGTGTTTTTTTTCGGTCGGCCTGAAGTTTGTCCGTAAAAAACTTTTTAAATTTTTCACTTGCACCCGTCAAGAGCACAATCGCCGTTCCTTTTTCTCTTGCATAGGGATTTGTTACGCTGTCGGTAAGGGTCGCTTTGGAAAACTCTTTGATGAATCCGTATTGCATTTCATGAGGATCGCTTTCCAGTAAAACCAGGTTTTGAAATGAAAGGGAGTCCGGTATCCAATACAAAAAACTTGCATTATCACTGTATGCTTCCGGCAGGTGATACTTTTTCCGGTAATAGTTTACTGCTCCTGCCATCCCGTAATTGTCGCAAAAAATGAATGTTTTTAATTGCTCGTCTTGATTCAGAGAATGGAAGGCCGCAGATGTTTTCTGCGCCATCTCATCCCATCCCAGCATATCTGCAAAATCCTGGGGAAGAGTATGATCCCGCTGGTCTTCCCATCTCAGAATTCCCTTCCCCTTTGCATGAGTCTTTTGATAAAATGCGGCTAATTTTTCAGGGCCCATTACCGGAAGCCATATGAAGATGAAATATATTCCTAATAGAACGGTAAAGGCAGAAAAAATATAACGGAGAAAAATCCTGCCACCCGTCGCCCACTGTTCTATAGCCAATGAACCGAACCCAAACAGAACGGGATACAGCCCCAACGCATAATAATTTTTGCCGTGGAACCACATTAGTATAGCAATTACACCCAGATATGCCCAACAAAGAAATATAAAAGATCGTCCCTTGGGATTTAATAATAAATAAAAGAACCCGGTAATCCAGATATAAAAACAGGGTAAAAACATCAGTAGCTGATCTTTCAGAAAATCAGAGGTCGGCACGTATTGAAGTTGTGTGGAGGTTAACTCCTCCATATGGTACACGAGCGGGAAATGATGAAGAATCTGCCAGATCAGATTCGGAAGGAAAATAAAAAAGGCAAGTCCCAGGGAATAATACAGATGTTTGTTACGAAAAATATTCCTTTGTTTTGTAAGCAGTAGAGCCGGTAAGAGGCTCACAATATAAAAAGCCACAGAATATTTGCTAAGTAATCCAAGGCCGGCCCCGACACCGGTGAGGTACAACCACTTATTTTCAGAAGTCCGGACATGCCGGATTAATCCGAACGCGATTAATGAGTAGAAAAAGATTTCAAAGCAATTTGGCTGAAATAAAAAATGAACTCTCAAATAAGCCGTAAAGAAAAAACAGCCGAATAACAGTAAGAGGGAGAACACCCTGCCACCTTCGGATATGACAATTTTTCCTATGAGAATCAGGTTTAGCGCGCCTACTAATGACGGCCAGCACTTAATCCAGAATATCGAGTTCCCCAAATGACGGGTAATCCATGCAAAAACTGAAATCATTGGGGGCACTTCCATAAATCCCAAAGCAGGATGAGCACCTTCTGCGAGGTATAGTAACTCGTCACGATGAGGTCCGTAATCGGGGCTTTGGAGTAAAAATGGGACAAAGAATTTAGCAAAGGCCAACAAGTATAATAACCTGTTTAACTTTTTCATGGCTACCAATTTTCCGTTTGATCCAGTAAATG
>DASXKM010000660.1:0-3728 GCA_036496825.1 Puia sp.
TAAAAATTGGCGCAACAAACGAAAGACATCCGAACGTGGATGTCTTCAATTACCTCGGAGATATGGCATTAAAACAAATATTTGACGCCGGAATTTGTCTTTATAAAAATAAGTTTATACTTCTTTGTAACAATGACTTCGGGCCATTTATCGCCAAAGTTCTGGCAGGCATATGTGATGGTCTCGCCGTTATTGACCTGAATGAGCATCGGGGCAGATATGATGAAAATCAGATTGACTGGATTGGCGGGTTCCCGGAAATAAGGATTCCTCAGAATTACCGGAATGCCGAAGCGGTTATATTTACGGCATATCCTTTCGACAAAGACTGGATCGGAGAAAAAACGCCTGTCAGTGTTCATCAGATCCGGTCACAATTATCCGATCCTTTTATATTACGCTATGCTGGCGATCTGAATGAAGAATTTTTGCAAAATAAGGGGCTTAGATTTTTCCCGGAACATGTTCATAGTGGTCATATGGGTATATTGCCCTCCGCCATAGGATACGATCCCATTATTCGATTGCAGTCTGGCGGTTTGAAAGCAGCTGAAGCTCTGCTTAGCGGGCAATATGATTATAAGAATATAAAAATAATGGAACCGGTATGAGCAAAACGAATAACATTATTGCCATTGGTCGTTCAAGATATTTATATGATGGCATTAGATATCTTGTTTCCAAGGGATTTGTGTGCAAAGCGATCGTTACCGAGGAAGCCTATGAGGAATATGATATTAAACATAGAGATTTTGAATTGCTCGCATCTGAAATTGGTGCAGTTTTTTTTATGATAAAATCTCTTAACAATGATGATCTCATTAAAATTGTAAAAGAAAATAATATTCGGGCTGCAATCAGTGTAAACTGGAAATATACCATTCCGAAAATTTTTCTGGACCTTTTTGAATGCGGTATTCTCAATTTTCATCTGGGAAATCTGCCCGACTATAAAGGAAATGCAACCGTCAACTGGTCAATCATTAACGGGGAGGATAAAATTTACGGAAACATTCATAAAATGGATCCCGAACTGGACGCGGGCGATGTGATTTCAAGGAAAGCAATACCCATCACAGATCATACATATATTGCTGACATATTAAAACAGGCCGTTCAGGATGTTCCTTTATTATATGAAGAAGCCCTGCTTTCTGTTTTTCAGAAGCCGGACGCATTTGTCGTAAAGGGATCTTTGAAAGGTCTCCGCTGTTTTCCCCGCTTAGCGGAGGACAGTCAGATAAACTGGAATGACAGCGCCCGTAATATTAGCAGGTTAGTGAGGGCTTCCTCAGAGCCCTACGGAGGGGCGTATAGTTTTCTGAATGGTGAAAAGATAATTATCTGGAAAGCGGCGGAATTTAATTTTGGTGAAAAATTTCTGGCCATTGCAGGTCATGTGGTGGGTATTCAAAAAGAAACGAAAGCAATACGCGTTGCCTGCAATGAAGGAATGCTGGAAATACAAGAAATAGAATATAAGGGTACAAGAATGGCTCCCGCTGAATTTATCAAAAGCATTCGCTTAAGATTCAAAACCGGATAACTATGCACGAGTCAAACAATCGATATGTATCCGTTATCATACCCATTTATAATGAGTATGAGGGCATACCTTATCTCACAGAAAATCTGAATAATTTTTTCGGTGAACATCCACAATTGGAACCCGAAGTCATTTTCGTAAATGACGGATCCAAAGATGGATCGGCCGAACGATTAAAGCAGATGGATCACAAAAACTACCGGGCTAAAATCATCAGCCTGTCACGCAATTTTGGATCTCATGCCGCTTTGCGGGCTGGAATTTCTGTTGCTTCGGGAGAATTAATTTGCTTTAACTACGCTGATCTACAGGATCCCCTTGAACTGATACTTCAGATGGAGGAAAAAACAAGGGATGGCAACGAGATCATCTGGGCGCATCGGGAAAGCACAAAAGTTTCGCTGGGAGAAAAAACATTTTCATCCATGTATGCCTACCTGATGAAGAAATTCGCGTTTAGCAATTTTCCCGAGAAAGGATTTGACATTGTCATGTTTAATAAAAAAGTGGCTGGTCAGGTCAAAGCGAACGTTGAAGCGAATTCTTCCATTTTTCTACAAATTCTCGGAATGGGTTTTCGCCAGACATCTATTTCATATAAAAAAAGAGAAAGGAAAACAGGTGTGAGTAAATGGACAATGTCAAAAAAAATAAAACTGTTTATTGATTCTTTTGTCGCGTTTTCTTATGCTCCCATTCGTATGGTTACCCTCACGGGAATCACGATGTTCATTCTGGGTTTTCTCTGGACGGTTTATATTATTATCCGCAAGCTCGTTTTTCACGACCTGGCAAGCGGCTGGCCTGCGTTGATGTCGATTCTTACCATCGGGTTTGGCATCACCAATATTTCATTGGGAATCATTGCAGAATATCTTTGGAGAACACTCGATGCCAGCCGTAAAAGACCCGTCTTTATAATCGATGAAATTGTAGAATTATAATTGTTGATTGAAGTATTCAAATAAAGATCGTTATGAACAATAAAGTAAAAGATAGTGTTATTCTGGTTACCGGCGGTGCCGGATTCATCGGCTCTTATGTTATTGAAGAGTTGATTCCGTTACAACCTAAAAAGATTATTATCATTGATAACCTGATCCGGGGTGGATACCCAAATATGAAGAACTTTATAAATGATCCGGTTGTCGAGTTTCATCACGGAGACATGAGGGATCTGGATTTGCTGGAAAAATGCGTATCCGGAACGGACTATGTTTTCCATATGGCGGCATTACGCATCAATTCATGTGCAGCCAATCCGCGTGAAGGGTTCGAAGTAATGCTCAAGTCAACTTTTGAAATCGCCTCTCTTTGTGTAAAATATAAAGTAAAAAAAGTAATCTATAGCTCAAGTGCTTCGGTATATGGACTTGCACAACACTTCCCTACCCCGGAAACAGACAACCCTTATAACAATCAGACTTTTTACGGAGCTGCCAAAATGTGGGGAGAACAATTATTCCGCAGTTTTAAGTTCATGTATGGGTTAGATTACGTAGCCCTTCGATATTTTAATGCATATGGTCCTCGTATGGACACGGATGGGAAGTATACTGAAGTCATGATTAAATGGCTTGATTGTATCCGTGACGAGAAAAATCCATTGATTTTCGGAGATGGCTCTACCACGATGGATTTTGTATATGTGAAAGATATTGCCAAATCAAATATTGCTGCTTTGCAGGCAGATGTGACAGATGAAGCCTTCAATATTGGTAATTGCGAAGAGACGAGTCTTAAAGAATTGCTGATGGTGTTATTAAAAGTAAATAATTCAAATCTCAAGCCCGAATTCAGGGCCGAAAATTCTATAAACCCGGTTAGTCGCAGATTGGCAGATATCACGAAAGCAAAAGATTTGCTCAGGTTTACACCTACCATTTCGCTTGAGCAGGGAATGAAAGAATTAAGTGAATGGTATTTTGAAAAAAATAAAATACTCGTAAACGAATGATACCAATAGCAAAACCTTACCTGACAAAAAAAGAAGCAAAGGCCGCTTACGATACGATTTTAACAGGATGGATAACACAGGGACCACGAGTGGCAGAATTTGAGCAGAAATTTGCAGCCTACACCGGTGCGAAATATGCCGTCGCCGTTTCGAATTGCACCACAGCTCTTCATCTCGCCATGATAGTATCTGGCATTGGGCCGGGTGATGAAGTTATTTGTCCCT
>DASXKM010000661.1:0-5160 GCA_036496825.1 Puia sp.
GTATTTGTATTGATAGACAAAATTCTCCAGTGTTTTATCATCTTTTTTCTGACAGAGAACGATTTTATCTCCGTCCACATTGATCAGGTCAGGTTTCTTGCTGTAAGGGAAATAAAAACTGTCCGATTCATTATTGAGCCAGACGGAATGACGTTTTTTAATACCATTTTCATACACGTCGATCGCCAGCGGTATGCGAAATATTTTCCCGGTGTTCTGCACTTGTTTCACAACAACAAGGGCAGTATTTTTTGTTTCATCATAATGATAATTGATTTCGAAAACGGGATGACCGCTGCCGTAATACCACTGGTTCCAATACCAGTTAAGATCCTGGCCCGTTACCTGTTCAAAAGCAATTCGCAGATTATGGGCTTCCGCATTTTTGTATTTAAATGTGTTGAGATAAAGATTCAGGGATTTAAAGAATGCACTGTCACCCACGTAATTTCTGAGCATATTCAGGATGCGGCCGCCTTTAGCGTATGTAACCATATCGAACATATCCTCGCGATCTGCATAATAGAACCGCACCAGATTTTTGGAAGGATTGGCGGGATCTGCCAGGTATTTCTGTATGCCTTTAAAATTCGTGGCTCCGCCGGCATCTTTCCCATATTTATGTTCAGCCCAAATGGTCTCACTGAAGTCAGCAAAGGATTCGTTCAGCGTCAGGTTGCTCCAGCTCTCTGTGGTGGCCAGGTCTCCGAACCATTGATGAAAGAGTTCATGCGCCACATACTCTTCATATTTATTGCCGTCCGTTAACTGTCTGGCATCCTGTTGAAGCGCATCGGTATGAAGTGTGGCTGTTGTATTTTCCATTGCCCCACTCACATAATCGCGCGCTGTCATTTGTGAATACTTATTCCACGGATATTCAATTCCAAGTACATGGGAATAAAAACCCATCATCTCAGGCGTAAGTCCGAATATCCGCCTGGCGACCGGTGCATACTCCTTCTCCACGTAATAATTAACGTCCTTACCCTTATAACTATCATGTACAATTGCATAGTCGCCCACACCCATAAAAAAAAGATAGGGGGCATTTGGCTCATCTAGTTTCCAGGTGTCCGTACGTGTGCCATCGGAATTTTTAACCTGGGACACCATCTTGCCGTTCGAAAGACTCACGTATTTGGCCGGAACGGTCATAGAAATTTCCTCTGTACATTTTTGATCAGGCTTATCGATGGTCGGGAACCAGGCAGAATTCGATTCTGTTTCACCCTGTGTCCAAATCTGAATGGGTTTATTCCTGTCTGTTCCAAGCGGATTTATAAAATATAAACCTTTAGCGTCCGTTATGGCTGCACTGCCCTGAGCCTTTAACTCATTGGGTTTGGATGTATAATCTATGTAGATGGTGTAATTTTCTGTATATCGATACGTTTTATCCAGGTGAATGCGCAGCGTGGAACCATCATTGTTATATTTTAAAGGGCTGTGCCGGCTACCTTTTAGCACGGAAACTTCCTTTATATCCATCCCTTTGGCATCAAGCGTAAGAGAATCTGTTGGATAAAAATGAGGCTTCAGGGTGATCCAGGCTTTTCCATAGAGATAGGACTTTGAATAATCAAAACGTACATCGAGCCTGGTATGCACCAGGTCATTTACGTGAGGGTATATACCTCGGTAAATGAGGAGGGCAGGATTTTTGAGGGCCGGATTATTGTCCTGGGCACTTAGTGAAAGGATAAGTGGTAAACAAAATAAAAAAATCAACATTTGTTTCATTCGCAACGTTTTTTAAAAAAGAGGGCCGGAGTTATATCATATGAATCAGCAAGAAATATAAAATAATGCAAAAGCCTGGTCTCTTTGGGATGAACGGTTTCCTGTTATGTCTGCTTACCTGTCTGTCTTTTGCGACAAGGGCAGAGCAGCCACCCGGCTACTTAATTTTAGTCGATGCCGAAAACAAACAGCCTTTTGTAATTCGTGTGGGCGAACAATCTTATTTCTCGTCCGCTCAGGGCCATCTAGTGTTGGCACAGTTGAAGGATAGTGTTTATAAATTGGCTTTGCGTTATCCAAAAAAAAATATGGCAGAAGAGGTTTTCACAGTAGCTCTTCACAGGAAAGATCTGGGATTTCAGCTAAAAGGTTCAGATAGTTCTGCCATATTGTTCAACTGGCAGACAAAAGAAATCATTCGTCCCATGCATGAAAAAGACAGCAGCCGGCTGCTGGAACAGGGGATAAAGAGGGATGATGCGTTTTCCCGTTTGATGGCTGCCGTAGTGAATGATTCGGCCGTTATGTATGATACCTATGCTGGTAACGGGTTTGAAGGAGATTCTGGTTTGGCAAGCCATCAACCGCTCGCAGCCAATCCCACAACTGCCAATCCGGCAATCACTAAAAGCCAGCCGCTTACAGTGGTCGGCCAACCACCAACAGGCAACCAATTGTCAGCGGTGAATGGTCAACGGTCAACCGAAACCGGTCAACTAGCAAACACTAATCTGTCAGTCGCCAATTCGCCAGGTTCCCGTTCGCCAACGGCTAACCGCCAGCCGCCAGCCAGCAATAAGGACAGCCTGATTGCAGTCCGAAGGCAACAAATATTTTTACGTGATAGCTTAAATACCGCCCGAAAAGCCGTCATTAAAGACAGCCTGGCAAACGTTAGAAAACGGCAGGCCTCGCTGAAAGACAGTCTGGTAGCTGCCCGGAAAGCGATGAAGGACAGCATCGCGACCGCAAAAAAAGCGGGTAGTGCCAAAGAAGCTCTGCTGGCAGCCAGGAAAATGCAGGCAACAAAAGACAGCCTGCTTGCAGTCGAAAGGGAAAATATGATAAAAGACAGTCTGTTGACAGTAAATCGTGCGAATTTCATAAAAGACAGTACTGATCAGGCCAATATCCACCTGGCAAATGAACAGTCAGCGATGGCAAAAACCCGACATACGAGTCTGACAAGAATTAAGAAACTCAGAGAAGTTTCGCTGAAGATTTCAAGAAAAATGGTATTCCTGGATATCGGAAAAAACGGCCGCGCCGATACCATTACATTGTTTGTATATTTTGAATCGTCCGATGCAGCCGGTAAAGCCACGACGAGAGGAGAGGCAGTGGTAATAAAAAAGCAGCTACCGGCGGATTCTATGGGGGTGAAAAAGATCCAGCCGAAGGGGCAGGGTTCGGATTCAGTCGCTTTCAGCAAAACAAGTGATAATGGCAAAACGACAGATTCCAAAACTCCTTCTTCCAGGCAGGATGCTGCTGCCTGCAGTCAGGCTGCCACAGAAACGGATACGGACGCACTTCGGACAGCGATCTTAAAGGCTAATTCGGAAGAAGAGAAAATTGCCGTGGCAGCGGGGGCTTTTGCTATGAAATGCTTCTCCGTCAGCCAGGTCCGTTTCCTCGCGTCTTTATTGGTTTCTGATAAAGCCAGATATGGTTTAATGGATGCCGCCCATTTGCATGTGGTGGACAGGGACCATTTTCCCGAGCTGGTAGACCTGTTGAAAGACAAGAATTTCCAGCACAAATTCCTTGCGATGGCCGAAAAACGGTCATGATTCCCGGTTATCTTTGGGTATGTTCCGGTATTTTTTGGAGATTTCTTATAAAGGCACCGCCTACAGCGGATTTCAGGTACAGGCCAATGCTGGTTCCATCCAAGAGGAAGTTGAAAAAGCTTTTGCTGTTTTCTTTCGAAAAGAAGTCATGATGACGGGTGCCTCCCGTACCGATACCGGTGTGCATGCCCGCCAAAACTATTTCCATTTTGATTTTGAAGAAATAGTAAATAAAGAAATGATTTATCGTTTAAATGCCATACTTCCCGGGGACATATGCATCCGGGGTATTTTTCCTGTGCCGGAGGGGGCTCATTGCCGTTTTGACGCCGAAAGCAGGGAATACCGGTATTATATATATGGGACGAAGAACCCTTTTTTAACCGACCGTGCTTATTTTTACCCCTATCCCCTAAACTGGGAGGACCTTGAAACGGCGGCCGGCCTTTTAAAGGAATACAGCGATTTTGCCTCTTTTTCAAAGCGCAATACGCAGGTAAAACACTTCCGCTGTAATATATTCGAGAGCCATTGGGTGAATGAGGACGGGGAATCCTACTACAGGATCCGGGCAAACCGGTTTTTAAGAGGTATGGTGCGTGGGCTCACGGGTACCATGTTAATGATGGGAAGAGGTCAAATAACCAGGGATCAGTTCGTCGATATTCTGGAAGGCAGGCAGCCTTCGAAAGTAAATTTTAATGTGCCCGCAAAAGGATTGTTTCTCGACCAGATCAGATATCCGGAACATTATCACTTACACAAGTATGGAAGTATGGAAGAATGAAAGTTTGGAAGTGAAGTTTTTTTGTGTAAAAGTTTTCTTGTTGTATGCAAACAAAAATTTGGAATTCTCAAATGCCAATTGCGAAGTGTGGAAATATAAAATGAGGGAAATCTTTTTTCAGATAAACACATTTCATTAACAGTTCATTGAATCCCTTTATTCACGTGGGTTTCAGGCTAACTTCACAATTCATTTCCATATTTTCATTCTTCCTTATTTTCATACTTGTACAAAAAGATTTGGTGTGAAAGTGCTGGTCCCTATCTTTGCGACCGCTTTTTGAAAGAAGGTTTGATAATAGAGAGGAAAGTGGGTGTGAATAAATTATTAAACGAAATGTTTTACCGGGTAGGTTTTAGGTTGTACATTTGCCGTCCCAATAAAACAAACAGTTCTTAAAAACATTCTGGTATCAAATAAATCTCGGTCTTAATCTGAGAAATAATTGGTCAAATAGATAAAGGCACTTACATTTGCATCCCCGCTGAAAAAAACGGGGCGGCGGTAACGCCGGAAGTTCTTTGAAAGTATGGAAGCAACAGCAACTTTTTTCTGGTTTTTTAAAACCAGATCAGAGTAAGGTTTATTAGCACAAACATTCGAACAAGACGTTAATTTCGAGAGAGATTAAAGTCATGGTCAAAACTCATTTACAATGGAGAGTTTGATCCTGGCTCAGGATGAACGCTAGCGGCAGGCTTAATACATGCAAGTCGTGGGGCAGCATGGTGTAGCAATACACTGATGGCGACCGGCAAACGGGTGCGGAACACGTACGCAACCTTCCTTTAACTGGAGAATAGCCCGGGGAAACCCGGATTAATACTCCGTAACATT
>DASXKM010000662.1:0-2658 GCA_036496825.1 Puia sp.
CTGCCAGTTCTTTGCTGTCGTCATGATACGATCCAATGCAGGTTTCCCATCATTGCGCAAGGCAGACAGTACATCAGTCAGTATCCTTAACTGAATCCTGTAATCTTTTTCCAGTGCCTGATTCCGAAGAATGGTGGAATTTCTAATATCGATCGCCCCGTATAACGGATGGAGATTTTTAAAAACAATATTTTCTACAGTGTCGATTACTTCATTATTGGCGTGATCACGAAGATAATGCCATGCTGCTTCATTGAATTTCCATTGAACAGCAGGCTGAATGCTGGTGAATTTTTCCTTTATGATATTTTCGATATTGAGATTAAACCGTGCAACAATATCCTGTATTAACTGGGTCATGATCGGAAGTACCGGTTTTAATCTGACCATTTGAGCCTCTGTCAGCATGGAAGTACCCACTTTGGTGCTTACTTCAAAAAAACCGGTTACCAGTTCTTTGTGATATATCGGAATCATCATATAAGTGCCCAAACCGGCCTGGCGCAAAGCATTTCCCACCAATTCGGGCAACTGACTTTCCTTATCTTCTGCCGACCAGGTAATCATTCTTGGATTTTGGGTAAACTCATTCCTGAGTTTGGAAACTTGTTTCTTTGGGACATTGAAATTCCAGCAGGCCTGTATCATGATACAGTATGGTATCTTTTCAAAAATCAGCGCAGGACGATCGTTGATCGAGAGGAAGGGCATCAGCCCGAACTGAAAATCCCTGCTCCCTACCACCGTTTGCAGAGCATGTGTAATGTCGTCAAATAAGGGACGTTTATCTTTCTCCGAGTGATGAATTACCAGTTTGCCAACCTGCTCCACAGCCTGTTCCGGCGTTACGTCATTCAGTGTAATGATACTGAATCCTCTCGCTTCGAATTGATCAAGTGAAATGGATTGTTGTAGTTTTTTGAATTCCTTACCCCAGACAGAAGCCGGTGATATATTGGAACAATCCAATGCTGGTAATTGCCGGATCGGAAGGATATCGATAAAACGGGTGTCAATATTCACCTGGAAGTATTTGTTCAGTCCTGTATCGGGGTCTTCGAATTTCCGGATCCAAACCGTTTTCTTTAAGTAGGGGAGATGATATATTTTTTCCAGTAACATTCCATACTGCAATTCTTTCATGATCTTCTCTGATTCACTGTCTGCGTCTTCTCTTCCAGGATTTAGCACAACCGGATGTTTCAGACTTTCCATCAGTTTAAAAAACCCGTCTGTGCTATAAAAAATCTGCGGTGAAAGCGGACTGCTCAATGCCCATAAACTATTTTCATCAGCGGCCAGGGGCAGAAGACAGGTAGAAACCAGTTCGAGCATTTCCTCATATTCGCTGAGTTTTTCCAGGGGCACGCTGGCACTGAGCTCAGGAAATTTTTTAAACTTCTTAATAATCCATTTGAAGTAAGGAATTTTGATCGAGGGCCCCGTTTGAATACCGGATTTTAAAAAATCAATAAATTTTTTAAATGAGATCACAGATTTGAAGCTTTTTTCAAACTGGACCTTCTTACTGATATGTATTAAATCTGTTTTCATGATCTGCTAAAATCTGAATCCCAATGAAAAATAAGGGTACCAACCCTCCACTGAATGCGCAGCTACGATTTGCAGAACTGCCATTTGTGCCGGTGAGAAATATAGTCCGATGCCTGTTCCGTTATGCCATCGATTTGAATATTCATTTTTATCCCAAACCCTTCCGATATCATAAAAGCCAAATACTCCCAGCTGACCAGGTAAAATATAGTTCGCAAAATCCGCCAGTTTTAATCTGAGTTCAAGATTATTATAAACACTGTTGAAGCCTGAAAAACGATATTTCGAATAACCCAGCAGATTGCCCTGACCTCCCAAATAAGCTGTCTGGTAAAATGCAGGATTTCCCACTGTAACGGTGCCGCCTATGCGATCTGCCAAAACCAGTGTTGAGCGATTATTCAGACTTTTGAACAAGGCGATACTTGCTTTCAGTTGCCCATAGGACTTTGACGCGGAATTTAATCCCTGCCAGGCAGCCATCTGAACTGAGATGGAGGACCCCCAGGTTGGAATCAGCTTGCTGTCACGAAGGTCCTGATTAAAATTAAATATAAGGCCACCGTGAAAACGGTCGCTACCCAGACTGCTGCTGTCATAGGTATTTACCGCCCCCGGCTGGAGAATAAATCTCCCTTCATTATCATTCTCTTCAAAATGATAATATTGAATGGCCGGTCCGATACTAATATTGGTACGTCGTCCATTGAAGAACCAGCGAAGCTCCGGGACGGCCTGGTAAAGATTGAAACGTGTCCGGTAGTATTTACGGTAGTCGCCATTTTTGGTAATGTCTGTCTCATTCCCGGATCCGAAAAAATTCTGTGTATTCTGCGGCGCATTGGCAAATGCCTGAACTGTCAGATCAGCTTTACCAACCACGTCAGTCCATTCCCCTTTGTAGCTTGCACTAAATGCGCTGGTGGAAAATGAATGATTTAGCATGACCTGATATTGACTCGCAAAGGGACTTTTACGAAAACCTTCCTGTTCCGTGTGCATAAATCCTGCGCCGATCAGCAAACCGTCATCCGGATTTATTCCAATATTTAACAATGGCATCGTAACATTATACAAATTCACGGGTATAAATGTTGTATTTGC
>DASXKM010000663.1:0-3522 GCA_036496825.1 Puia sp.
GTGTTGGTTGCGAAAATTGCCTGATCGGGTTGAATGGTTTCGAGTTCTCTGAAGAGGGTGGATTTGGCTTCCGTTTTTTCAATAATCGCCTCAATCACGAGTGGCGCCTTACAGTCCTGTATGGACGTAGTATATCGAATTCGTCCCAGCATATTTTCTTTTTCCGGCAGACTTATCCGTTTTTTTTTAACAGACGCCTCCAATTCTCTTTCGATCATCGATGAAGAACGGGCAATCATTTCTGCACTGAGATCATATAATATGGTTTGTATGCCGTGGCCTGCAACAGCCAGGGCAATACCCCTTCCCATTGTTCCCGCTCCGCAGATACAAACTACCTTTTCCATTTGATAAAGATAGGTTTGTAATTGTTAATTGATAATGGATAATTGATGATGAATGCATCTTCCGGTATATGAAACCCTTCATTGTGAAGTCAATTTCTTCAAAATTATCAATATCAATTATCCATTATCAATTAACAGTTAGTTTTGCTTATGGAAAAAACAATCATCAATACACCCGAAGCGCCTGAACCAATCGGGCCTTACAATCAGGCGATATTAGCAGGCAACATGCTGTTCATTTCCGGCCAGGTTGCTATTAATCCAAAAAATAATACGGTCGAAGCGAGGGATATATTTGAAGAAGCACACCAGGTGATGCATAACCTGCGCGCTGTTCTTCATGCGGCCGGACTGGATTTCAGAAACGTCGTCAAAACAACCATCTTCCTTACAGACATGTCTTTTTTTACATCGGTGAATGAGGTATACGGGAAATATTTCACCGGCGAGTTTCCCGCCCGCGAAACAGTTGCCGTAAAAGCATTGCCAAAAAATGTGAATGTTGAGATTTCTATGATGGCGATCACAGGCTAGTTAGTGTGGCGAATGTGAAAGCGTACAGAATGTAGGAATTCAAAATTGAATTTGCAAATGACAATTTGGCAATGTGAGATTTGAGTAAACGCCTATCCCCAATCCGTTTTACATACAGGAAAAGCACTAGCTTTTAGATCGTAGAAAATATTTTATTCAGCCGCGAGAAATGTACTTCATAAAGAAAATAGGAATGTAAATCCCACATCATTACATTGTCATTTGCAAATTCAATTTTGAATTTTTACATTTTCTACGGTTCCACATTCGCCACACTATTTCAATATATCCCGAACTTTTACAAACGCCGCAATACACCTGTCCAGTTGTTCCCGGGTATGAGCGGCACTCAGTTGCACACGGATGCGCGCAAGCCCTTTGGGAACTACGGGAAAGAAAAATCCGATCACATAAATTCCTTCCTCTAAAAGCCTGGCGGCAAATTCCTGGGCAACCATTGCGTCGTATAGCATGATCGGCACGATCGGATGATCGCCGGGTTTTATATCAAAACCAGCTTCCTTCATTTTCGTTCTGAAATATTTTGTATTCGATTCCAGTTTATCGCGCAGTCCCGTATCATGTTCCAACATATCCAGTATCGCCAGGGATGCACCGACGATCGACGGGGCCAGACTGTTTGAAAATAAATAGGGACGGCTTCTTTGACGCAGCATTTCAATAATCTCTTTTCTTCCACTCGTAAATCCTCCATTGGCACCGCCAAGAGCCTTGCCAAGTGTACCGGTGATAATATCCAACTTTCCCATCACACCCCTGTACTCATGTGTGCCCCGGCCGGTTTTTCCGAGGAATCCGGAAGAATGGGATTCGTCACTCATTACGATGGCACCGTATTTCTCTGCCAGTGAACAAATTTTATCGAGCTGGGCAATCGTACCGTCCATACTGAATGATCCGTCAGTTACAATGATACGGTCACGACAATCGGCAGATTGTTTCAACTGTTCTTCCAGGTCCGCCATATCGTTATGTTTGTATCTCAGCCGGCGGGCTTTACATAAGCGGACTCCATCGATAATCGATGCGTGATTGAGCTCATCGGAAATGATCGCATCAGTTTCTCCGAAAAGGGGTTCAAAAACCCCACCGTTGGCATCAAAAGCAGCTACATATAATATAGTGTCCTCCATGCCCAGAAATTCGGAAATCTTTTCTTCCAGTTCCTTATGAATGTCCTGGGTTCCGCAAATAAAACGTACGCTGCTGAGACCATAGCCCCGTTCGTCAAGCACCCGGTGTGCCGCCTTGATCACGGCCGGGTTGGAAGAGAGTCCCAGATAATTATTTGCACAGAAATTCAACAGTTTACGTCCCTTGACAACAATTTCAACCCCCTGCTCACTGCTGATCACCCGTTCTGTTTTGAAAAGACCGGCAGAACGGATCTCATCCAGCTGACCCGCAATCCGTTTCACGAAAGACTCATGCATAGGTAGATTTTTATCAGGATAAAGGTAAGCTTTGTAACTTTTTGGTTATACAACCGTATTACAAAAGACGAAAACAACGGGCAAGGGCTTATGACGGCGGAGGACTATAATGACTGTGTGAAGTTATATGCGGATGGACTGTACCGGTTCATGCTGAAATCTACCCGCCAGGTGGAAGATGCACGTGACCTGGTTCAATCTTCCTTTGAAAAACTATGGGAGCATCGGGCGGAGGTAAATGCTTTGACCGGCAAATCATATCTGTTTACAATCGCCTATCACAAAATGATCGATCTGAACCGGAAAAACAGCCGGATGGAATTCAGAGAATCTATACCGGACAAAACGGAGGATCTGCCCAGAACGACGCCAAGACTAAAAGAAGTGCTGGAGAAAGCGTTGAACCGGTTGAATGAAAGGCAACGTTCACTGGTATTGTTGAAAGATTATGAGGGATATTCTTATGAAGAAATCGCAAAAATTACCGGATTAAATATAGCGCAGGTTAAAGTGACCCTGCACAGGGCGCGATTGATTTTGAAAGAATGGCTTGTGAGCGTGGAAAATGTACTTTAAAGAGAAGGTTATGGAAATTAACAGGAACAATTACGAAACTTTTTTTCTTCTTTACCTTGACAGGGAGCTGAATCCGTCTGAGATTTCGGAAGTGGACACCTTTCTAAGCGAAAATGCAGATCTCCAAAAGGAATTTTCATTGCTCCGGCAAACCATTATGATTCCCGGTGAGGCTATTTTCGATCATAAAGAACTTTTATTCCGTGAAGAAGAAAAAAGAAGGGTGGTTCCCTTTTACCGGACAAGAATTGCGGCCGCAGTTGCTGCACTTATTTTAGGAGGTTGGCTTCTGACAACACAGTTGGCAAAAAAACAGACAAATGGAATAGCAGGTTCATCGGGTGAAAAGAAAGCTGCAACGGTTAATGCGGATATTTCGGTTCAGAAAATAAAAGATGCAAATAACCATGATCCGATTGTATCGGAAACAACAGTACACAATACCCAGTCCGCAGTTCAGCAAAATAAAAAATCAACAAAAAGTCAATCAACCGTAAATACCGGTATCACCAAAAGATCAAAGACAAATGATTTACCCGAAGACAATCATCAGGCTATGACATCAACCTCTGGCAATCCGGATTCACAAAATCCGTCTTCAGCAGAGAGTT
>DASXKM010000664.1:0-5415 GCA_036496825.1 Puia sp.
CAACTACTTTACCATCCAGGTTTTCCTGCGTAGCGATATGCGTCATGGCAGTAGTTGGCGTGGCTCCGTGCCAGTGTTTTTCATTTGGTTCGAACCAAACCACATCTCCGGGATGAATTTCTTCGACCGGACCAGTTTCCCGCTGAACCCAACCGCAACCTGCCGTAATAATCAGGGTTTGTCCCAATGGATGTGTGTGCCAGGCTGTTCTTGCACCCGGTTCGAAAGTTACGATCGCTGCTGCTGCCCTTCTCGTATTATTGGCAGCGAATAAAGGGTCTATGCGTACTGTGCCTGTAAACCAGTCTTCCGGTCCCTTCGCAGAAGGTTGCGTACCAATTCTTGTAATATTCATGGTTGTCAATGATAAATATTAAATGTGCAGTTGCTGAAATAATGGCTGATAATTTGGATTATCACCATGGTATTGTTTCAGGATCTTCGCGGTTTCAATGGATTTTTGAATTTGCTTTTGTTGAAAGTAAAATACGGCGAGTGCAAAAAGAAGATCACCGTTTTGAGGGTCAATTTCCAGACCGCGGGTGAAAGTCTTTTCAATTATTGAAGGCGATTCATTCATCTTCTGAAGCAATAATCCGTAATTGTAAAATATTCTGGGGTTATGTGTCCGAAATGAAACGGCTTTTTCAAAAGAAGACTCCGCTTTTTTCAATTGATTCATTTCAACGTACAAAAGTGCGAGGTTGTATTGAATCTGATCATTCTTCGGCTGATCTTTTTCTGCATTTAGCAATTGCTGTAATGCTTCTTCATTTTTACCTCCGGCACTCAAAGCCGATGCGAGATTTATTTTTGCAATCGTTAACAGATCATCTTTAGCCAATGCCCGACGATAATATTTTTCCGCCTGTGACCGTTGGTTGGTCCGTAGGTAATAATCTCCCGCCCGGGCATTTCCCTGCGCAAAGTCCTTTTGATAATTTATAAAACTTTCCAGTTCCCCTTTTGCTGAATAAAACGCAGTCAAATTCTCTGATGGCACCTGGCTGACCGGAATAAACGTAAATAATTCGGCTGCTTTTATCCTGACGGCCCTTACCGAATCCTTTAATAAAGGTGCGACCGGATTCATCCAGACCGCAGGATCCGTATTGAATAGTCCGCCAATCGAAAAAAAACGCACCATCGCGGAACTGTCTGTCACATGACTTAAAAGGACTTCGATCCCGCTCTTCGTATTTAACCTGCCAAGATAATCTGCAGAAGCTGCACGTACGATATTCGGTATCGCCGTATCGCCGATCAGTTTTGTTAAATGGCCTTCGCTGCCAGCCGTCAGCTGACTGCCGGGGACCAGATCTTCGGCAAAATGATATCGTCTGACAGGTCCGAAATTTTTCTTTATCGCATCAGCAGCCCATTGGGGGGTCTTGTCTTTGTGGCAACTATTGCATGTGTTAGGAGTACCATACTGAACACTTAAATCAGGGCGGGGTATTCTGAAACTGTGATCATGGCGGAGATCAATACCCATATATATTTTTGATGGCATATGACAATTGATACAGGAACTGCCGGATGAATTTTCTGCATGCATAGTATGGGAGGGAGTATTAAACGTTGCGGGAGGATGGCATTGTGAGCAAACAATACTTCCCTCCAGTTTCAGGCGACCGCTGTGTGGGTTGTGACAATTTGAACACTCAACACCATGACGGAACATTTTGCTTTCTAAAAACGAGGTATAATTATAATCCTCGTCCCTCATTTGCCCGTCTGCATAAAAAAAGTCGGTTGTGGGCAATTCAGGAATCAGGTCATTCATTATTTCCTTTCCCGGCAAAACGGATCCGGTAATATCTGTCCGTCTCGCATGGCAATACCCGCAGCCGTTAATTCTTTCCATTTTTGGTGCGTCTTTCGTCATCGTTAAAAAAGCGCCTGGAACTTTTGCGTTCGCCGTATAGTTTTTGCTGTTTATATAACTGATATGAAGTTTGCCAGGACCATGACATGATTCGCAACTCACATTTACTTCATTAAAAGTTGTGTGATATAGATCGGTATTTTCATCATAACCCTTTTGCAGATTTGTGCTGTGACAACTGGCACACATGGTATTCCAGTTTTGACCGTTTCCAGTCCAGTGCAGCCAGTCATGAGAAGGAATTTTTTGTCCCGGGTACTGATCGTACCATTGCTTTTTCCGGTTATCCCAGCTGGCACGGGTCGCCTGCATTTTTCCTCCGGGGAATTCGACCAGATACTGCTGTAGTGGAGAAAAACCAAAAATGTATTTTATTTCGTAGTCATGATTCTTACTATCATCGCCCTGCGTATTGATGAAATATTTCCCGTCTTTTTTAAAAAACCTTGAAGTGACGCCGTCCGCTGTCAGGGACTCGTTATTAAAATTTCCAAGCACAGTCGAATCACCGGCTGGCAACATCGCATTATAGTGATGGGATTTTATCCAGTCGGAATGTTCCTGTGTGTGACAACTCTTGCAGGATTCGCTTCCGACATATGCATTTGTCTCCGTAATTTCTTTTGTGTCTTCCTTCGTTTTGCATTGGTTTATTCCCAATATGCCCAGAAGCACCACCAGCATAAGCCAACTTAAAACACGGATTTTCATATTCCCAATATAAGTAATAAAAATAGCTCAGCCGGGTTATAAATCCTGACTGAGCTATTCATTTTCAGACGAAATCAGATATTAAAATATTAATTTCCGGTTGGCATAGGAATATTCACTCCTTCCTTTTCCAGCTCCTCGCGAATCCAGCCAAAACGTTGATAATTTGAAAGGGTCATGGGTCCTGTGTATGTCATGCTCTGTAATTTCCTGGGCGGATATTTCACATAAGTTTTCATGAGATCCTGTATTGCCTGTCCAATAGGAACCATGGTCCATGTTCTTTCCGTGAAATTACTCATGAAGATATCATAACGTTCCTGTGGATCTGCCCAAAGGTCAAAGATTTGCGGAACGGTTGCTACATAACTGCTGGGACCTTTCCAGCCCAGATTTGCATCTACAGCAAGTCCGCCGGTTTTAGCTCCATCATCGCCGCGCAGATTGAAAACCGCTTTAATATTACCAAGCCTGGCTGCTCCCGGGCTGAGTTCATCTTCCGTAAAATAAAACCAGGATGTCCTTGCGCATTTACCGGTACCCGTTAGAAGAGGCGTCATATCATAGCTGTCAAATATAATGGGCTTGCCTTCCCGGTCGTTCGTGGGGAGTTTTACGCCTGCAACACTCGCAAATGTTGCCATTAGATCCAACCCGCCCACAATGTCATGATTGAAAACGCCTGGCTGTATTTTCCCGGGCCAGGAAGCCATGGCGGGTACACGGTTACCTCCTTCCCTGACGGTTCCTTTTGTTCCACGAAACGGCGTGTATCCTGCGTCCGGATATACATCCTGCCAGGCTCCGTTATCAGTGGTGTAGAATATCAATGTATTTTTATCCAGACCCAGTTCTTTCAGTTTATCGAGAATTCGTCCGATACGTGTGTCGAGTTCAACGATCCCGTCGGCATATTTACTTTTCAGCATTGATTTATGAATAAATTCCGGTGCTGGCATGTTCGGCTGATGCACTTTCATGAAATTTATATTGATAAAAAAAGGCTGCTTGGATTTTGAGGCCTCTTCCAGAAATTTTATTCCGGATGCTTCCACGTACTGATCCATAAAGGGAATACCGACGACACCCTTTTCCGGCGTATTCACATATTCGCCATTGACCTTAAAATCCTCATGCGGTTTTTGACCCGCGTTGCCGGACATAGAGCCCTTGGTAATACTCCAGAAATATTCGCGCAGTTTCGGATCCATTTCCGGAAACCAGGTTGAGTCTCCGTAAGTGTAGGCATTGCAATGATAAAGAAAACAGTGCTCCATCTCGTCATAACCCTGTGCATTGGGTAAGGCATAATCGGATTCACCCAAATGCCATTTACCCGTAAAATATGTTCTGTATCCGCCTGTTTTCAGAACGGATGCAAGTGTCCATTCAGCTGCAGGGAGACCACCACCCTGTCCCTGAAAAGCAACGGTGGTCATGCCGCTGCGGTTTGGAATTCTTCCTGTCTGCATAGCCGCTCTTCCGGGTGTACAACTGGGCTGCGCATAAAAAGAAAAAAAAGTCATACCGCTTCTTGACAGCTTATCAATATTGGGCGTCGGCATCCCACGCCCCTCACCACCTCCATAGGGACCGAGGTCACCATAACCCGTATCGTCGGAAACAATAAAGAGAATGTTTGGTTTTGAATCCTGTTGTGCATACGCTGACAAAGCGAGTAAACTGCAGAAGGCTGCTAAAAACCTTTTGATGTTTAAAGCCATAAAAATTGATTTAGATTGGTGAAATAAATTAAATAATTGATGACTGAACTTTGTTCAAAGCGCGATGCAGTTTATGCAATGCAAAACAAACCGCGAAATACAATGACGATTGAGCCGGGAAATATGTCTTCAGGGAGTGGAATACAATACTTAGATAAATTTACGACGTTGTAAATCGCTGCCCTAATTATAAAGGCATTTAACTGTAAAATGCCAGGTAAAGTTTTTAAGGAACAATCATTGATGTATTATCTGGCTACTACCCACTGTAATGCAAAAATTTTTCGAATCAATATCACGGTTCACCAGTCTTTCTGAAAACAGCACGGCCGCGCTCGCTTCTGTCATGAAAAGATCAGAATATCCAAAAGGAAAAGTTTTAGTTAAACCCGACACCGTTTGCCATCGTCTTTATTTTGTTGAGGAAGGACTGACCCGCACCTATTATTTTAAAGACGGAAAAGATATTACCGACTGGCTGAGTGCTGAAAATACCTTTGCGGTTTCAATCATCAGTTTTATTACCCGAAAGCCTGACAGACGAGGCATTGAATTGCTTGAACCTTCTGTACTATTTTCTATACATATTGACGACCTGGAAGGCCTTTGTGCAGCGCATCATGATATTGAAAGAATGACGAGACTGATCGTGAGTTCTGGAATCGTTCAATTGCAACAAAAATTTGATGATTTGCATTTTGAAACAGCCGTGCAGCGATATAAAACACTCATGACCACAAATCCAACATTCATACAACGCGTTCCTCTCGGAATGATCGCGTCATATCTCGGTATCACCCAGGAAACATTAAGCAGAGTTCGTTCGCAGATATGATTTTTTGACAAATGTCAAAGGGACAGAAAAAAAGGCGTCATTACTTTGCCTTTAGAATCAAAAATTATCACTATGAATATTATACTTTGGATTTTGCAGGGTTTAATGGCAGTTATCTTTTTATATTCGGGAGTAAACAAATCCATTTTTCCAATCCACAAACTGGTTTATGAAAAAGGCCAGACAGGGATAGAAAATTTGTCACTTCCTATTGTGCGCTTTATCGGTGTATCTGAAATTCTTGGCGCAGCCGGCTT
>DASXKM010000665.1:0-3312 GCA_036496825.1 Puia sp.
AAAAAGTTATCGCTCGTTTATTTAAAATAACTGCGAGTTAGTAATTCCAATGCAAAATTGATCGAAGGCCATTCAGACTTATTGACAATCTGATAATTTTCTAAGAGTTTTTACTTAGAGCACACCAGTTTTATGGCACACTTCGATAATTGCAATAAGCATTTATAAAACGCGCATGGAAAAATTCTTAATAGTAAAAATTAAATATGAATACCTTTAAAGAACTGCTTTACAAAAATGAAAATCGGATTTTCTTGTTTTGACGAGCTATGCCAAGACTACAACTAACTTTGCTTTTGCTTGCATTTACCGGGCAAGGCCTGTTTGCTCAGGCGGTCTTGCGGGGTAAGGTGATCGGAGATGAAAACAAAAAACCGCTTGCATCCGCATCTGTTTACCTCAATAACACTTCACTGGGCACTACCAGTAATGAACAGGGTTCTTTTTTCATCGGCAATATTCCAGCTGGCAAATTTAATCTGATCGTTTCCTGCGTAGGTTATGAAACTTATACGGTTTTGATCGATCCTCATCAGATTCCAAAAGAATTAATCATTTCCCTGAAAACAAAATCAGATGAATTAAAGAGCTTTTCTGTTACTCCTCCCGAGCCGGATGGCTGGAAAATCTGGGGGGCATTATTCACAGAACTATTTATTGGAACTACACCACATTCTAATGATTGCAAGCTGATGAACCACGAAGTCATAAAATTCAGAAAAAATCCGGACAATACTTTAACTGCTTACGCCAATGAACCCTTGCAAATCATGAATTATAATCTTGGATATGAAGTCAAATATAAGCTCCAGGATTTTCAATATGACCTGGTCACGAAACGGATTAATTACAGCGGTTATGCCTTTTTTACTGATATGGGTAAAAAACATTCGAACAGGGTCAGGCGATATACAAAAGCCAGATTTGAAGATTATAAAGGGTCACTTTTACATTTCAAGCGGGCATTTTATGCGAATCAGCTGGACGCCCAGGGATTTGAGATGCGGAATCTGGGAAATATTCCAAATTTTGAAAAACTGAGGGCAAAAAGACTATTTGCACTCCATAGAGATTCCGTCATCTTAGATACAACTGGTTTGTCATTTACTGTCCATATAAATTACAAGCGTGAGCCTTATATAAGTTCAAGTACCGAAAAGACCGAAGATTCAGCCGACTATTTTAAAAAGAAACTTCGTGAACCGGATTCTGTGATCAGTCATGAGATAGTTTCGGCGGACAGCATTGGCTTTGCAGCGGACAGTACAATAGCAGGTCTGTTTTTTAAAGATTCATTGGAAGTCTCATATAAATACAAGAGCATCCCAAACCGCTATAGAGCACTTTCCAAGGATCATAAACACGAAGAGTATCCGGTTTCTCAATTTGTTTTCATAAACCAACGGCCTGTATACATTTTAAAGAACGGTTTTCTTTATAAAACGGAAGATCTGAAAGTGACAGGCTACTGGGCCTGGTGGGAAACCATGGCAACACTTCTGCCTTATGACTATATGCCGAAGAACGAATAATTTTCAAACAGAAGTGGTTAACTGGTTTCAATGCACAATCATATGGTTTTTTAATCCTTTAATCCAAGAAACCTTTTCGCATTCTTATATAGTATCATTTCTTTTTCATCCTCAGATAAAAAATCCAGTGAGTTTAGAAAATTAATCGAGCTGGATATTGTTTAGGGCCAGACCATTTGATCAGAACCAAACATTACACGATCCAGTACACCGTACTCTTTTGCAGATTTTAATAATTTGACAGCATAATCTTTTGTCAGTGGATGAAGCCAGAGCTCAACGCCGAGGTCTGCATACAGATTGGTATAGCCATCCATCATCCGGAGTGTATTCTGATAGAAATTTTCCCCCGCGTGCATTAGATACAGTTTCAAGTTTGGGTATTTAACCAAAACATTTTCAAGCATATGCATATCTATAACCTGGCCATAGGTTAATCTGCAACCGATCATAAAAAGAAGGGCCAGCAGCTTTGATTTCTTCAATATAGTGGAGATTGAGAATGAACTACAAATGATCAAATAAACCATCGTTTTTGGTTTTAATCTTCTCAAATAATAGTATCGTTTTTTTTTGTACGCCATCCTTTGCAAATATGGGGATGTACCCGGTACAAATTGCAGAGTGCGTGCATGACTCATGCAAAATTTTTTCGGACCGACTTTGTATCGGTTTTGTATCGGCTTCCTGTTGGATCCGCGGCCGCTTCGGAATTTCTTCGGGAATTCTTTGGGGTTTCTTCGGGAGTTCTTCGGGAACTCCCGAAGGTTTCAGAAAGGATTCCCGAAGGATTCCCGAAGAAAACAGTATAAAAACACGAAGCCGGTACGACGACCTCCGGCGTCTCGAAAGCCTGTTTTCAGTCAAAATGGATCATTTCTGATAAAATAAATTTTACATGAGTCATGCACGCACTCTGCAATTTGCGCCGGATGCGAGCCCATATTGGTGGGATAAACAGATCGTCAAAATGATGGAAAATAATCTAAAGCGATTCCCGGATACTGCAGAAAAGATGAAAAATTGGACAGGAGCGTCTGGCCTAGCCGGAAAACCATCCCGACCCTCCCGATCGGAGGATGGCCTGCATTTGAAAATTCAAATTTCTTTAATTTACATGAGTAGTCACACGATGTCGATCAGGAATAAGATAAAACGGGAATTCGAAGTGGCATTCGCTAAAAATGCCCAACCTGCCTGGAAGCGGATTTTGAAATATCTGATACTGGGCTTTATCATTTATTTATTCTGGGGAAAGGGTGTTCTGGCATATATTTTAATCCCTCTGTTCATCATTGCACTGGCAATACATTTTTGGTACCGCTACAAGACGAATGCGTGGACCAAAAGCTTTGGCGGATGGAAACTGGACAAAGAACCAACTCAGGCAGAAGAAATATGAAATATTATCGCGTGTATAATTACGATCATTATGATAAGCGCTACATATATTGGCGGTCCTACAGCCATTATCGAAATGGGCGGATTTCGGTTTATAACCTTCTGTTCGCCGGCGCTGCCAGAACAAGAGGGCCTTTCAATCTCACGATGGGCACGAATGATGCGATTGATACGGCTTTCGCATTTCCCTCCGCTTCGATCATTCCATTACACTATGAAGGATGGAAACATTTTACCCAGAATGAAAATGACCTGGAACGCGCTTTTGAGGCAATCGGAATCCGGCCGTTTGAAAATTCTGAAGCCCGGAGAACCAACACTGCTTAAGGATTAAGGATTAATTATAAAGGATTAACTAATACACTCTATTAATCCTTAA
>DASXKM010000666.1:0-2702 GCA_036496825.1 Puia sp.
ATGCCGCATCAATGCCGAAGATCCTTATAATGATTTTCGTCCCTCGCCTGGCAGAATAACTACTCTGCATCAGCCTGGGGGTCACGGTATCCGGGTGGATTCACATGTTTATGCAGGGTATACGATTCCGCCCTATTATGACTCAATGTTTGCCAAAATTATTGCTGTGGCCAGAACCCGGAGCGAAGCGATCGACACAATGCACCGGGCTTTGACTGAATATGTGATAGAGGGAATTAAAACGACCATTCCTTTCCATCTTCAGCTCATGAAAGATGAAAACTTCCGCAGCGGGAATTTTAATACTAATTTTCTGGAAGGATTTAAAATGAAATAGGCTTCTTGGGGCTGAAGGTTTAAGGCTGAATGCCTAAAGCCCGAATCATCTAGTTTATGATCTGGCTCCAGGCTTGTATTGGTTTTCAGCCTTCACTTTAAGCTTTAAGCGTGGCTCCATCTACAAAACCTGCGATCTTATGGATGACCGATTCCACAATGGCATCCGGGCAGGATGCACCGCTGGTTATTAATATCCGCAGGGGATTATTGCCCTGCAGCCATCCTGTTTTTGATTTCTCTTCATGAATACGTAGATCAAAATGTAAAATTTCTTCCCGGGAAATTAACTGATCAGGTCCTTCCACAAAATAAGTTGGAATCTTCATTTCACACAATTCCACCAGGTGCGAAGTATTGGAAGAATTATAGCCACCAACTACTATGGCAAAGTCGGCAGGGGTTAACAACATACCCGCAACGGCCGATTGATTGTCATTCGTTGCATAGCATAGCGTGTCCCTCGTATCCGCGAAATGATCATTTGTATTTTCCTTTCTGTTTATTGATTCCTGTCGGATCACCTGTTTTAAGAAATCTGCAATCTGCTGCGTTTCTGAGGCGAGCATAGTCGTTTGGTTTACGACGCCAATACTATCCAGATCCTTTCCCGGATCAAAATTATTACTATATCGACCATTGAAAATTTCGAAAAAATCATCAGACGACTTTTCTTTTTTTATGAACTGACTTAATAAAATGGCATCTTCCATATCCCTGATCACGAGCGCTGGTCCTCCTGAAGAAGCATGGGAGAATGTGGCACGGGTTTCTTCATGCCCGGGTTTACCATGAATAATGACTGTAAATTTTTTATCAGTCAACTGCCCGGAACGATTCCATACTTTTTCAACAAACGGGCAGGTCGTATTATAGTTTTGCGTATGTATGCCCCTGGATTTCAAAAGAGCATCTACTTCTAGACTGGTGCCAAAGGCAGGTGTGATGACAATGTCGGCCTCTTGGAGACTATCAAACGGGATCAGCTGTTTGCCGTTGGTGTCCTGCAGGAAACGAACACCTCTTTTTTTCAGATCCATATTCACCTGAGGATTATGAATCATTTCGCTTAACAGAAAAATGTTTTTGTCAGGGTTTTCATCAACTGTACGAAATGCGATATCAATCGCATTTTCAACTCCGTAACAAAATCCAAAATGACGGGCCAGATATATATGGAGGGGGCCGAAATCCAGCAACGTTGGCGTAAAATCCTTTTTCATCTTATCCTCCGCACGTCGTTTATCTTTTACTGTGGACATGAGTGCACTGTGGTAAGAGGAAGGTACCTGAAACGTTTTCATTGAAGCACAAAGGTAATTGTCAATTGTTAATTGTTAATTGTTAATTGGACCCTTCATCCGGTGAATTATATTTTATTGCGAGGTTTCTGTTATCATTAAATAATAATTGACAATTTGACAATTAACAATTAACCTTTAACATTGCTGTTTTCAATTCTGGAATAATGAACGCCGAATTTCATCCGGTCAGTTGGGCACTCAGTTCAAATATATATGAAGTAAACCTCCGCCAATTTACAAAGGAAGGCAGCTTCCGTGCCTTCGCAAAACATCTACCCAGATTAAGAGATATGGGCGTTGAAATCCTCTGGTTCATGCCGGTTACACCCATTAGTAAAAAAGGGCGCCTGGGTACGCTCGGGAGTTATTATGCCTGTTCCAGTTATATAAATACAAATCCGGAATTTGGCACACCGGAAGATTTCCAATGGCTGGTAGAGCAGGCTCATGTGCTGGGTTTTAAAGTTCTGATCGACTGGGTTGCGAACCATACCGGATGGGACCATATCTGGACGGTTGAACATCCCGAATATTATCGAAAAAATATCGATGGTGATTTTTTTGATGCCCACGGATGGTCTGATGTGATTGACCTGAATTACGATTCTCCCGAACTAAGATCTGAGATGATCCGCGCCATGCAGTTCTGGGTAGACAGCTGTCATATTGATGGATTTCGTTGCGATATGGCGATGCTTGTGCCGTTGGAATTTTGGAGAGAGGCGAGAACCACGCTTGATCAGATAAAGCCGCTGTTTTGGCTCGCCGAATGCGAAGAAATCATGTACCACGAGGTGTTTGACGTCAGTTACACCTGGAAATGGATACATATTATGGAATCGTACTGGAAAAATGAGACCGACATTCAGGGCCTGGTGCAGGTGCTCTTTTATTATAATCATCAGTTTCCTTCTTCAGCCATACGAGCTTATTTTACAAGTAATCATGATGAAAATTCGCATAGTGGGACAGAATATGAGCGGATGGGTGATGCGGTTCTTCCGTTTGCAGTTTTTTGTTGTCTGTATGAAGGTCTACCGCTGATTTACAGCGGGCAGGAAT
>DASXKM010000667.1:0-10588 GCA_036496825.1 Puia sp.
TGCGAACTTTTCCATCAATACCGATACCGCCAACCCTGGTAAACCTGTCATGTGGCAGGGTTATACCATTATTGACCCGGGTCAGTTATTTAAGCCCGCTTTGTTCAGCAATACCCTGACTTATAAACCCGGAAGCATTTATAATATCAAAGACCAGAATCTCAGCCTTAGCCGGCTGATCAACCTGGGTGTTTTCAAAAATGTAAAATTGAATTTTAAGGAAACTGATTCAATCCATTACAAACTGAATACCTACTATTACCTGACCCGGGCTCAAAAAAGATCCCTGGTATTTCAGGTTTCCGGTCTTACCCAGTCAGACAATACTTATGGAGGGGCGCTTACAATCAGTGCCCGCAGAAAGAATATATTCAGAGGTGCTGAATTATTCGTAGCCAGTTTATTTGGCGGACTGGAAACACAGAATCTCGGTGGCGGACAGTATACAAACATTTTCAAGCTGGGAGCAGATCTGAATTTATACATTCCGAAAATAATTTCACCTGTTAGCGTTCATACCGTCCGGGATTACATGCCAAAAACCAGGATCAACCTGGGATATCAGTTTTATAATAGTACAAACCAGTATACACTGAATTCTTTCAAGACCAGCTACGGTTATGTTTGGAAAAAATCCGAACAAAACGAAAATCAGTTGAACCTGATAGCGATCAATTATGTCAATCCCACCAATATCACCTCGCAATTCCAGGCACAGCTCGATACCAACCTGACGCTGGCCAGGAGTATTGAGCGGCAGTTTATTATCGGACCCAATTTCAATTACAATTACAATACACAATTGAGTCCGTTCAAAAGGAATCAGAATTTTTATTTCAATGCCAACATTGACTTCTCGGCAAATGCGATCGGCCTGCTGACGGGGGCCAATTATAATACCGGGAATGTGAAGAAAATTTTTAATACTCCTTTTTCACAGTATATCCGGGGTGAGCTTGATTTTAGGTATTATTTGAATTTCAGCCCGACTACGATTCTTGCAAGCAGAATTACCGGGGGTATGGGTTATGCTTACGGCAATAGTGCCACGATGCCGTTTATAAAAGAGTTTTTTGCCGGGGGGCCGAATGATATCCGGGCGTTTCAATCCAATACGCTGGGACCCGGCACCTACTATGCAGGCAACAGAGATACTGCCTACCTTCCCAATCAACCCGGAGACATAAAAATGGAGATAAATACCGAACTGCGTTTCAAGGTTGTTTCTGCTCTTCGCTGGGCATTTTTCGTCGATGCCGGAAATATATGGACCCGGTTGCCGGATACTACAAGACCGGGGTCTCAAATCACTCCTGAGTTTTATCAGCAGTTCGCAGTCGGGGTTGGCACAGGACTGCGTCTTGATTTCAGTATCCTGGTGATTCGTTTCGACCTGGCTATTCCGGTTTGTGAACCGTTCAGGCCTTCAGGCTCCAAATGGTATTTTGACGGCAAAAACAGGATCTTGAATTTTGCGATAGGATATCCTTTCTGATCTGCTATAAACATGGTATTTATATGAACTGTGCGCTGGAGAATGGCACAAGGAAATGACTCGGGTGAACCATCATTTTATAAATGAGGCTCGATAAACAGTAACTATAAAACAGTGCGGACATAAATCTTTTCTTATATTCTTATTTCCCAACCTGATTTGCCAGAAATATTTTACCCGATAGGGGTTACTTATTTTTCGTATATTGGTATATAAGTCCCCCTGATCTGTTTACCTCCGGTCAAAAAAAACGATCAATAAGTACGGTGCATGCCGGAAAACCCCTGAGAGATTGCCGATCCTTCCGGTAATAATGCATCCAGTGATACCTGCCCTTCCTTACCCAAAAAAACGTTTTAAAAAGGCTAAGCTAGTTCCTCATAATCCCTAAACAAATTCAAATGAAAAAGAACAACCATCGATTTGCGGGCAGACCTGTCTGGATTTTCCGCATGGGCATCTTGTCAATCTTGATTTTATTTCTACAGGCGTTCAACTCACGGGCCATCGCACAATATGTTGATCCCGGAAAAAGGAGTGACTCTGTGCATAATCATTCCGATACGGTCACCAGATGGTCTGACTGGAATATATTATTTCATGAGGGCGCAACTGCCGACCAAATAGACAAGCTTCTTACGGAACTTAAGTCTTATATCGAGAAATACATCGACAGCTGTAACATTGCTAATCCTGGAATTCCTCCTTTGAAGGTTGATACCCATTTAGTTCATTGTCCCTGCGATCCCCGGCTGTATAATTTGAATACAACCCCGATCGGTGCTAGCGGGTCCATAATCCCGCCACCGCCACCACCGGGACATGGTGGAAGTGGTGATTTGGTTGCAATAAATAATACTACCCGTCCGGAAATTATTCGAAATGAAAAGGCTAGATTTCTCCGTGTTCAGGTAAAATTTCACAATGCCGGAGTAGACAAATCAAAAACTCTGGCCGTTATGGATACGGGACTGGATGTTGCATGGTTTGTGGGTCATTTCGGTGGCCTGTTATGGGCGGATCCAACTGGAAAGCCGACACTCCGGAATTTTCAATTTTACCATAACGGTTTTCTCCTGGATTATATGCAAGATGATAATGCCCATCTACACGGAACAGCAGTGACTACCCTGGCGCTGACGGAATTTGAAAAAGCCACTCGCAATAGCAAACCACTACCACGCGTGATGGTACTAAAAGTTCTTGATGATTCCGGAAAGGGAAACAGCTTTGCCGTAAGTTGTGCATTGAGTTATGTCGCACAAAAAAATGCCACCCTGATCAATGCCAGCCTCGGATATTATAGCAATGGAATCGTGGATACGATATTGTCATATTATGTGGATCTGTGTACCAATAAAAAGTCCATCCCGATGATCGCAGCTGCCGGCAACAATCCGATTTACCCACATCATCAAATGGATATCTGCGGTCCAAAGGATAAGGGAAGGGAACTCAATAAAAAATTTACTTTTGACCCGGGAAGTTATAATACTAAATATCCGAATGTGATCAGTGCAACCACGCTTAAAAGTTCAACAACTCCCTGCCGATTGCAGAATTACTCCCCTCAGTATGTAAGCGTGGGTGTGGTGAATAACCCTTCTTCCTGTTGCCAATTCTCTGTTCCATTTTTTAGTGTCGGCTACGAAGGATCGTCCTTTGCAACGCCCTTCGTAAGTGGAAACATTATGGCCTGCCTGACTGAAAGCGGCGCTACACTGAAAAGTTGTCAGATTCAGTGGAGTAAAGTCCCTGCAGGTGGACCCACTCCTGTTACCAACGGAGGAAAATTTATAGATAACCGATGATACCTATACATGTATAAGCGTTTACTAATTATGACGCTTGTCATTCAAATATCCACAGCCCTGTCCGCCCAATGCCCGGACAGGGCTTTACTGTTTCACCGGATAGTGTGGTTACGGGATTCCTCCTCAGTGAGTGCTACGGATCAAATAAAGGAATTGAACATCTACCTGGGAAAAATCAACGGTTGTCAATACCTGAATGACTCCACGCATGCCATGCTCATTGCCCGGATTGGTTGGTTATATTCCGTTCAAAAGGATTTTACGAATGCCATCGACTTTACAACCCGGGCAATTGATGTGATTCATTTCCATTTATCAAACCGGAATATCAGTGAATCACACCTCATCAAATATTATAATAACCTGTCGATTTTATATGATAGTACTGCACAGGTGAAACACATGATGGAAGCCATGGACAGCTGTATCGCAGTCTGTCTCCGGTTGCAAATCGCCCCTGATTATTCCGTGCACCTGCTGGACATAAAAGTAAATTACCTTTTTGAGAAGGGCGATTATTATGATTGTATGAACACTGCTTCCCTCGCAGAGAACATTTGCAGTAAAACCAAATATCGCACTGAATATATTCCGTATTATATCATTTACAGAATTAGTTCGCTGATCATGTTGAAAAAATATGACATAGCGGATCAGCTCGCCGACAAAACCATCCGTGAAAATCTTGTTTCCGGTAATAATATTTTTATCGGAAGCCTGTACAATGAAAAAGCAAATATTGCCGCATCGTTAGGAAACACCGGGGAAGCCATCCGTTACATGAAGCTTTCCCTATTCTATAATAAAAAAACAGGGTATAATACCGGGTTTGCACCCTCCTGGAATAACCTGGGATATAAATTATATTTTCAGAAACTGCACCAAAATGATAAGGCCCTGGCCGCCTGCCGGCAAGCCCTGAAATATGCTGACAATGACGAAGTGATCGACATTTTGAAAAATATCGCCAACATATACACCAGTCAGGGAGATTATCTGCAGGCTTTCGATTTTTTTCGCCAGGCTTTTCATAAGATCCGCCTTGGAACAGATGATACCAATATACTAAATATTTCAGGCGAAGAAATGCTGAGTAATGTGAATATAGAATACGTGATCAATCTGTTACTGGACAACGCGTACACTTATCTGATCAGATTTAAACAAAAGCAGAACGCTCAGGATATAAATCATGCTTTACGAATATACAAAACCGCCGATCGGTTTATGGACAAAATGAAGGCTTCCCAAACAGAACTTTCGTCAAAATTATTCTGGCGAATGGCTACGCGTCGTTTGTATGAAGGAGCTATCGAAAGTTGTTACCTGTCAGCCAATACTGAGGATGCATTTTATTTTTTTGAAAAAAGCAGGGCGGTGCTACTGAACGATCAACTACGGCAACAACAGCTCGGTGATAAAGACATCAGCGAAATGGCCATGCAAAAGAAAAATATACTTCGCCTGGAAAAAACACTCGCCACGCTGAACCCGGCCGACTCAACATATGCAGAAATACAGCAAAACCTTTTCATCAGCAAACAGCAATTGAACCGCGTGGATCAACTGGTTCGCACGCGAAATCCCTGGTACTACCAGAGTCTGCTGGATACCAGTTTTGTCAGCCTGTCTACGGTACAAAAAAAATTGCTGAACCCCGGAAATACTGAAACCATCCTGGAATTTTTTCAGGGGGACAGTTCGGTCTATCTGCTGACCATTCATCCAAAACAATCCCGCATCACACAAATAAATAAAAATTCATTTCAACATGCCGTGAACTTGTTTTCGACCTATTTAAAACAACCGGATCTGGAAAACCGGGCCCATGGTGGCTTCATAAAATGTAGCCAGGATCTTTACCGGTTGATTTTTTCAACCGGAGCCGCCCCGGCCGGCAGGATCATCATTTCGCCCGACGAAAATTATTTTCCCTTTGAGGCCCTGGTCAGCAATCAAAGCTCTTCTGCACCAACGTATTTCCTGACTGACCACGTGGTGAATTATACTTATTCCATCAGATATCTGCTCAACGAATTTCCGAATGATAGTAGCAATTCTACGGGGTATTTTCTGGGCCTGGCACCGGTACATTATCCGCGATCTCTTCAACTATCGGGTCTTGACGGCAGCGATGCTTCCCTCCAAAAAATCAGTTCCCTTTTTTCGAATAGCCATACGCTGGTCGAAAGTCAGGCATCGAGGAATAATTTTATGAGACTATTCAATGGATATACGGTCATTCAACTATACACTCATGCAACGGATAGTAGCAGCACCGGCGAGCCGGCCATTTATTTTTCAGATTCAGCCTTGTACTTATCGGAATTAATTCCCGAATCCAAACCCGCAACCAGGCTGATTGTTTTGTCGGCCTGTGAAACCGGAAATGGAAAATTATACAATGGGGAGGGCATATTTAGTTTCAACCGGGGATTCGCCGCATTGGGAATACCCGGATCGGTCATCAATCTGTGGGCGGTTGAAGATGAATCCACATATAAAATGACCGAATATTTCTACAAATACATTTCACAGGGATTGCCTCCGGATATCGCCCTTCAAAAAGCAAAACTAAATTTCATTGACAATTCACCACTGGAAAAAAAGCTGCCCTATTACTGGGCAGCACCTGTATTCGTTGGCAAAACAGTTGTTTTGAAAACCCCTGGCCATTCTAACCATTTTCTGATTCTTATTATATCATGCATATTGCTTACTGCAGTTCTTATTTTCGGTTTACGGGCCGGGAAGAAAAAGTCCGTAAATAAGACGATCCTTAATAGCCCTCTTTAAACAAGTGCAGTGCGCTGCCAGATAGAATAACTGCCGCGCTGTCTCCTATGAAATGATGAAGTCTTTCCGTTTGAAAGTGACCGATATCCAATAGGCTGTTTCCCTTCACGTCTGCATATATTGTTTTTGCATGCATGACAGCGGAACCCGGTATATCCTCAGCCATTTCAAATTTTAATTCCGAACTGTCCCGCTGCAGAATAGACAGGGAATCAAAATTGTGTATTAAGCTCTCGATCTCCATACTGGATTTGCCGGTCATGCTCACAAAAACATCAGGCTGTTTTAATTTATATACTTCGAGATTGGAATTGACCGCCTCGACTGATAAAAGCTCAGGACAGGAAATAGCCAAAAGCACATGATACTTCATCCAGTTTTTCCTTCCCTGATCGTCATCATGAAGTTGAAAGTTTACAAAAAGTGTATCATTCGTAATTTTTGCCTGTATCCGGTTTTTCAAAATATTTTCAGAATAATTTAATACCCCTGCAAATCCGTGGGGACCCGGAACAAACATGATCCGGGTAATATTCCCACCGATTAGTTGAATATGATGAAAATTGCCCCGGGCAAGCTTGTTATAGTTCCAGAACGGATCACTGCGGTCAATACGGTTATATTCATTCTTTAAAATAAAAGACGATCCGAACAGCGAAACAACAAAGAGACCGGAAAGGATCAATAAAATCAGTGTGGACTTTTTCATTATTTCTGTTTTGATTGCGACTTTAGGAAATTCTTAAACAAATTTTCAATCTCATGCATTTCTATTTTCAACAGATGCATATTTTTAAAAACGTTTGGTAATTCATTTTTGATAAATTCATTCCTCTTATAGTTCGTGACCCGGCGGATAGCGTCCTTCTCTACAAAAATGCCGATTCCTCTTTTATTGGAGATAGCTCCCAACTCCTGCAGAAAATCGTAAGAACGCTGTACCGTATTTGGATTCACCTGCAGTTCGACGGCCAGGTCACGGATACTCGGAATTTTCTCTTCAGGCTTCCAATGCGTCAAAAGAATTTTTTCGCATACATAGTCCATTATTTGCAGATATATCGCCTGATGATTGCTGAAATCCATGTTCAAATCTCTTTTTCAGTAAGGCGTATAAATGATATGATGAGCAGCGCAGCCGGCAAACCGTAGATAGCTACCGCGTCATAAATATTTGACCAGAATGTTGGTAGTGCCAGGATTCCCTCCTCGACACCGTTTTTTATGCTGATACTGTGAAAAGGGAAAGCGCGAAATATCCCCTTAAATAAAAGAGAGCTGAATAAGTAATTCATCATGAATGTAAAAAAATATATTCCGCATACGACCAGTGCCACCTTGATAAAACTGCTCTTATTAAAATACAGGGAACCCACGAGCATCGCCGCCATGGCATTTGCAAAAAATATGAATATGAGACTCGTATCACCATCAAAATTGAAAATAAAGACGCTTTTATATTGCTCTGTATATCGCGGATCATGATGGTTCAGGCTCAAATGATACAGGTGCACAAACAAAGAATCCAAACCACGGAAATAAAGAAGAAAGCAACCTGTATAAATGACTCCTGCAATCAGAATGGCACATAGCCATTTCTCCAATCGCGAAGCCGGCAATGTAAGATAAGAGGCCCCACTGGCTATTTCTGAAAAATAACCAAATACTACAGTAGACAGTAAACAACCTCCACCGATCAGGCCGATGGTGAAACTAAAAAGCTGGGCCACTTCGAAATTGGCAATGCTCTTCAGCAGAAAATAAATCAGCAGCGCAACTGCAAAGGACAAAAGAAAAATACCACCGATCTGGCCTGGCTTCTCCAGCACTGTTTTTATGAAATACCGCCTGAATCGTGCGGCGCTGAAATATTCATGCATGACTTTCAGGTTTTATTTTGTTTGAAATAGCCTTTGAATTTCAGAAGGGCGGGAAGTAACGGCATTAAAAAGCAGTTCAAGATTAAGTTGGTCCTCCATCTGCCCGCTGTTCGCAGTAACCGCCGCAAATCCACCAATTACAGGTTCTGAAAAAAGAACCGGTTTATCTTCCGGCAGGGTTTGCCAGTTTTTAAAACTGAGTTTCCGGCCGATGTCTGCAACCGTGGCGTGTAAAAGCATTTCGCCTTCGTCAACGATTAATACCGTATCTATCAGATTCTCTAAATCGCGGGTCTGATGGGTTGAAATTAAAATGATCCTTTCCTCATTCATAACAGAAGCGATCAGGCGTCTGAATTGTGCCTTTGAAGGGATGTCCAATCCATTGGTAGGTTCGTCCAGTAACAGTAGTGTCGTGTTGCATGCCAGAGCAAAAGCAATAATAAATTTCTTCTGCTGACCGAAGGATAAGGTCTTCAGCTTTGCGACCGGTTCAACCTCGAGTATTCTGAGATATTCCTGAAACAGGCCCGGACTAAACTTCGGATAGAACGGCGAAAAAATCCGGACGTACCTCGCAATCGTAATCGGCGGCACGTACACTTCCTCCGGAATAAAATAAACATCTTCCAGAAACAGAGGTGATCTGTTACGCGGTTCATGTGCAAACACGAGAATCCTGCCGCCTGATGGAAAAAGAAGGCCGCTCAGTTGCTTGAGCAGCGTGGATTTGCCGGCACCGTTTTTACCCAACAATCCGTAGATCTGGCCCTTTTGTAATTCCAGATTTAGCCCCTTGTATAATAGTCGCTTTTTTGAATACCCAAACGAAAGGTTTTCGATACGTACCATAGTGTATTAGTTATCTAGTACACTTCAAAGGTAAACATCATTTTAAAACGGCCAAATATATCTTCTGGTTATTAAAATAGATTCTCGTTTTTTAGGAAGAAGTCATATGATTTCAATTACAGGTAGAAGTTTTTCGATCTCCTTAGGCCATCCCGGTCTATGATTTCCGTTGTCAATTATCATTAAGAAGAAAATAACATGATCGCATTTCCAGTGGCCTCGCCTTACCAGTCTCTAAGTAAAAACTCTTATGCAAGTGCAACATTTCCTGAAAAAATTAATCTACATCAAGTATATTTTATCAAATATTAAAAATGAAATAAATAAAAATACGTTTTGGGATATATAACCCCAACCATCATGACCGTAATATCACGTATTACCTGCCTGCTTTTTATTCTGCCTATGTTCATGTCCTGCGCATCCAGCTATAAATCTCTCAGTCCGGAAACGTTGGAATACCATAATCAAAGCACCAACGACAAAATTGAATTTTCTTACCGTTATGCCGTATTATCAGATTCGCGAAATAAAAGGTATGCAAAGCATGAAATAAAGAATCACTTAAACCTGGTGGCTGTGAAAATAACGAATCATACCGGCCATGATATCAACCCGATGACTGATGCTGTATTTTATATCAATAAAAAACCCGTTTACCCGGTCGATCAACTGATCACCGAACGTGATATAAAGCAGGGCGTTCCAATCTATTTATTATACCTGTTAATGTCCCCCGCGCAAATTTATACTGGCGGCAGTTCGACAGACGGATCATCCAAGCCAAATTCATTCCCCATTGGACTGATCCTCGGTCCAACCATTACCGGATTCAATATGCTGATTGCCGGCAACGCCAACAAACACTTTAGAGAAGAACTGGAAAATTATAATCTTTACAGGCAGATGCATGATGGCGAAACGATTTATGCACTGGTCACATTTAAAGATATCGGGATGGATGAAATGTCATTTAGACTGAAATAAGTCTAGTTTTGATATTAACAATGGACTCGATCATATATGGATTTAGCTGGGCGGTTGATAACTTCGCCCCTTTGAGCGTAGTGATGTTAATTTCTTTTTGGACATCATCCATGTTATCAAAAATAATCATTGGACATCCAAAGTCGAGAACAACAAAAGGAATATTTATAACCGTTTCATATTGCCTGGGCGCTTCGTTCATTCTTGCCTTTTTAACCAAACATTCAGGCGCATCCGATGTCAATCTTTATCATCTTTTCTCAGTGATCTCTGTCATTTCATTGGCCGTCGCATTTTTCATGTATAGAAGAATAGAAAAGAGGAAATAGAAGCGATCTTAAACCAGTTTAAGTTTTTTCTATTTTGCCGTGGTTAATTTTGTTCTCCAAAGTAATTATTATGGAGACCAAAAGAATTAGTATCCAGGAACTGGAACCTCAGGCATTTAAAGCCATGTATGCGTTGGAAGGATATCTGTCTGCTACCGGATTGACAAAAAAACAAAAAGACCTGATAAAGATGCGCGCCTCCCAAATGAACGGCTGCGCATATTGTATTGATATGCATACGAAAGATGCGATCAAAAACGGCGAGTCTATTCAACGTATTTTTTTACTAAATGCCTGGCGCGAAACCGGAATTTTCACAGATGAGGAGAAAATATTGCTGGCGGTGACGGAAGAAATAACATTGATTAGTCATCATGGACTGACCGCAGATACTTATGAAAAGGCCGTAGGTATATATGGTAATAACCAATTGGC
>DASXKM010000668.1:0-2615 GCA_036496825.1 Puia sp.
TATCACCCTTCCACACTCACCACACTACATCGTCAGGCCCTGAGCTTACTCCGGATTATAATCATACGGCACCAGCTCTGCGATTTTCTTCCAGGCCCAATAACCCATATTGGTGATTTCGGATTGCTCATAGAAATAGCCATTCTCCTCAATGGAAAATCCCGATGGCATTTCAAGGGCTGATACCTCTACTTTTGAATTCAGCGGAAAACGATTTTGTATCAGATAGGATTTATCCGGCACCTGACCTGTATACGTAACCCGGATACTGCCGTTGATATTAATATCCACTATTCCGCTGTCTAAAGAATATATCGTCGCATCATATGGATTTTCCAATATTGTTCCTTTGGGTGAATTGGGCGCATTCAATGTTTCAACCTGGAATCCTTCGTCTTTTAGCGTGCTGTCATACCAGCTTCTCATAAAGTGTAAACGCGAACCAATATAAGTCCTGTATCTGTTTTTAACCCATGTTGCCTGCTGTTCGGCCGTACCGCTGATTGCTTCAAAAAGGGGATATCCCGTATAACTGCTGATATGCGTGCTGTAGTCGTTTACAAATGAATCCAGCTGGTACCTGATTTTATAACCCAGGGCCTGATTGACAATTATGATTTCTTCCTTTGCTTTTACCTTGAGTTTATTCCGTTTCTTATAAAAATAAAAACTGATAGCATCTTTATTTTCAATCGTGCATTGCGTCGCGTTGGACGTGGTACCAATAAAATTGTCAAGGAAAAACTGGCCGTATTTTGTCCATCCGTCAGCTACAAGAAAAGAACCGCTGACCGCTACTTCCGCCATGGCTTTCTCTGCTTCTTTCATTTGAATCAGCAGTGAATCCTTATCCTTCATTGAATTGCTTACCCGTAATACCTGTGTTTCGTAACCGGTATATGAAATCACCAGATCATATCCTCCGTTATTCAGACGAAGGGAAAAAAGACCCTCACCATTTGAAATAGTGCCTGTGGTTGTATTCTGACAAAATACGGATGCATTTGATAAAGTACTGCCCGTTTTTTCGTCCACCACTTTTCCATGTATATAAAACATTTTATCCTGGCCCGAACAGTTCAGGGATATCAGAAAGACAAAACATGCAATGAAGATAAGTTTCATATTTTTTTATTTTGGCTGAATGCTGAAAGCCCGATTTTTATAGATGAAGGCCCAAAGCTCAAAGCCTAAAGTCCAACGCATTATTTTGAAGAATAAGTCAATGTTTTTATATATAACGAATCTCTTTTTATAGAAGTATATTTTAAAAATTTACAAGCTTTAGGCTTTAGGCTTTAGGCTTTGGGCTTTGGGCTTTAGGCTTTAAGCTTTATGCTTTTAACATTTACCTTACATTGGCTGCGGATTCGCATTGTATCCGGCGCATGCTTCAAAAATGGAATCTTCCAGAGAACGGAAACGGAATGAAGGAAGAGCTTTCAGTAGCTTTTGATTATCATAAAGACTCCTTCTGGAAGCAATCGAAACCGACTCCCGTGTAATCAACGGCTTATGACGGGAGAATGCCGACCTGATTCTTTCTGTTCTCCATGCCATGCCAGCGAAAAACGGGCCGGCTTTTTTTGATGCCGGTTTCTTACCAAACCCCTGCGCCATCCAGTTAAATATTTCGCGGTAAGTTCTGTTTTCTGCACTAACGATATATCGATCGTTACGAATTCCGCTATCCATCAGTCCAATGATGGCACGGGCCGCATCCTGCACATCGGCAAACCCGTTCGATCCATTCATATACCAGGGAAATTCACGATAAGCCGTTTTAAACAGGCCGCAACTCGTGTGATTCCAATCGCCATAACCAAGCAGTGTGGAAGGATTTACTATCAGAGGAGAAAGACCTTCACCCATCCCCCGCCATACTTCCATTTCACCATAATATTTACTGATACCGTAGTTTGACTGTCCATTGTTACCGATCCATTTTTTTTCTTCGTCGATCGCTTTGGCATCATCATGTCTGCCCAGAGCGCTGACTGAACTTACATGCACCAGATCAGTTATACCCGTTTCGATGGCGGCATTTACAAGGTTTGCTGTTCCTTCTATATTTAACTGGAATAATTTTTTTTTGTCCGCCGGATTAAATGAAACCATACCCGCTGCATGGATGATTTTTTTACAACCCGCCATATTTTCCATCAATCCGTTCACGTCAAGAATATCTCCCTGTACCCAGGATATTTTATCCAGAAGACCCGGATGCATATAAAAAGGAACAGTCAGGTTCCGACGCAGGGCACGTACAGATCTTCCCTGTAAAACCAGTTCCTGAAGAATATAGGATCCGAGGAATCCTGTGCCTCCGGTTACAAAAATCATTCGGGATTGGATTTAGAATATTGAAAGAATCCCTGACCGGTTTTTTTCCCGAGTAATCCCATTTTCAACTTTTCTTCCTGCAATCCGGAAGGTTTCAGCCTTGCCGGTCTGCCCATTGCATCATATAAACTACTACTGACGGAATAATTGATATCATTTCCGATCAGATCCATGAGGTGAAAAGGTCCCATTTTAAATCCCGCTGATTCCATGAGCCGGTCGATTGTTCCCGGCTCCGCTATTTGTTTTTCGGCCAGTCTCATTGCTTCCAG
>DASXKM010000669.1:0-2351 GCA_036496825.1 Puia sp.
TTCTCCGTTTGGATTTTTTGAAAAGTAATGAACTTTTGCCTTTTCAGATTTCGTCAGGTCGTATTCCTTTTCTCTCGTGACACCTGTTACATTAAATCTTTTCGCATAGCTCATCCCCGTTTTACCATCCACATAAATCATATTATAGGTGGTTCTTTCATCATTCTTCTGGAAAATGCCGACATGAATAATATCCTTTCCGATAAACGTCTTTTCGGCCACTTTCACAATCTTCATCGTACCTCCGCGTGTAAAGGCAATAATGTCATCAAGGTCAGACGCCTCTGTAACAAATTCATCTTTCTTCAGACCGGTTCCAATAAATCCTTCAGAACGGTTGACATAAATTTTTGTATTGGCGATCGCCACCTGTTTAGCCTGTATCGCCTCAAAAGGACGTATTTCGGTTTTCCTTTCTCTGCCCCTGCCATATTTTCGTAATAGTTCTTCAAAATAATTCACCGCAAAATCAACCAGGTTGTTCAGATCATATTTCACCTGTTTGATTTCCGCTTCCAGGGATTTTATCTGGGCGTTGAGTTCTTCTATATCCAGTTTATATATTCTGCGGACAGGCTTTTCAGTTAGTTTCACTACATCTTCCCGGCTGATATCCTTTTTTAATTGCTTGCGGAAAGGTTCGAAAGCTTTGGCTATTGCCACTAAGACTTTTTCCCAGTTTTCGTGCTTTTTTTCCAGTTCCTTATAGATCTTTTCCTCAAAAAATATTTTTTCGAGTGAAGTGAAGTGCCATTTCTCCTGCAATTCTTTTAGCTTGATTTCGAGTTCTTTCTTTAGCAGATCCTTGCTGAGATCCACCGAATTCCTGAGAAGCTCCGGCATGGAGGGAAATTCCGGTCGCTGATTGTTTATTACGCAGGCACTGGGTGATATGCTGATTTCGCAATCTGTAAATGCATATAAGGCATCAATGGTTATATCGGGAGAAATTCCCTGCGCTAGGTCCACCTGAATCTCAACTTCGGCGGCTGTGTTGTCTGTCACTTTCCGGATCCTGATCTTTCCCTGATCATTGGCCTTGATAATAGAATCTATCAGCTGGCTGGTCGTGATTCCGTAAGGTACATCACGGATCATCAGGGTTTTCTTATCTATTTCTTCAATATGCGAACGTACCCGCACACGGGCACCCCGTTTGCCTTCGTTATAATTGAGCACATCAATCATGCCTCCGGTCTGGAAATCAGGGAACAGTTCAAATTTTTTACCCCTCAGATATTTTACGGACGCCTGACATATTTCGCAAAAATTATGCGGAAGTATCTTGGTTGCGAGTCCGACCGCAATTCCCTCTGCTCCCTGGGCAAGCAGTAAAGGAAACTTCATGGGCAGGGTGATCGGTTCATTTTTTCTCCCGTCATAACTCAGTTGCCAATCCGTCGTCTTGGCATTGAAAGCGACTTCCAGTGCAAACTTGCTCAGTCGCGCTTCAATATATCTTGCTGCAGCGGCATCATCACCTGTCCGCACGTCACCCCAGTTTCCCTGCGTTTCAATCAACAAATCCTTTTGCCCCATATTTACGAGGGCTTCACCGATGGATACATCTCCATGCGGATGATATTGCATAGACTGCCCGATAATATTTGCCACTTTATTGAATCTGCCATCATCCATCTCTTTCATGGCATGCAAAATGCGGCGCTGCACGGGTTTTAACCCATCCTGCAGTGCAGGTACGGCCCTTTCAAGAATAACATAAGATGCATAATCAAGAAACCAGTTTTTGTATTGGTTGGATATGCCCGTCTCCGTCAGTAAGAAATCTTTATTTGTCATAGGTGGCTGCAAAGATATATAGCATTCACCAAAAGAACAGCTGATCATTATCAGAAGGCTGATCGTCATTTTTACCGGAAACTATCCATACATTCACTAAGACTTTATTTTTATCTGCCATGCCAAAATACGCCGGACAAACGAGGATTCTCGCAGCAGTGGATTGTATTATTTTTGGCTTTGACGGAGATAGCCTGCAGGTATTGCTGATGAAACGGGGCCTGGAACCGGCAAAAAATAAGTGGAGCCTGATTGGAGGTTTTCTTACCAAAGCAGAAAGTCTTGAACAGGCTGCCAGCCGGGTCTTAAAAAAATTTACAGGTATAGAGGGACTCTATATGCATCAGCTGCAAACCTTCAGCCTGCCGGACAGGGATCCGCTTGAACGTACAATCTCTACTGCCTTCACGACCCTGGTCGATATTCACCAATACGAAAAACAAATCATCCCGGATTATCATGCGGAATGGTTTCCGCTTTTTAAAAAGCCAAAACTTATTTTTGATCACGATTCAATGCTGCAAATGGCGCAGCATGAACTTCGCTATCAG
>DASXKM010000670.1:0-5313 GCA_036496825.1 Puia sp.
TTTGAACAATATGATAAATTTCCTTGAACTGACAAAAGAAGAATGATACCGTTTCCCGAAGCATTTAAATAAACGAACATCTTATTGATTTTCTGTAACTTCCTATAGAAATGAAGGGGAATGCAGGAGATTCTGAAATACCTGATTGTTGATGATCTGGAGATTGACAGCCTCGCAATCGAAGCGCTTGCTTCGGGATATCCTTTCTTAAAAAAATTGGCAAACTGCCGGCATGCCCTGGAAGCCATTGAACTGATCCCCATATTAAAACCGGATATTCTATTTGCAGATATTGAAATGCCAGGCACCAGCGGACTGGATCTGGTACGTCATTTGGCGGGCACTGTGCCTGTGCCGGTATTTGTCACATCGCATCCCGAGTTTGCATTGGAAGGATTTGAAATTGAAGCATTTGATTATCTGTTAAAACCCATTAACCCAGAACGTTTTGCCCGTTGTATTTCGCGCATCCGTGAATATTATGACCTGCGTTCGAAATCATTTGCTTTTGAAAAGGAATCCATTTCTGAGTCCATTACCATCAAACAGGGGTATGACAAATATAAAATACCGATTCATGATATTTTATTTCTGGAAGCCATGAAGGATTATACAAAGATTGTTACATCCACCGGCCAGTACCTTGTACTAGGCACTTTTATTGGCATGTATGATCAGCTACCGCAAGACCGGTTCACACGAATTCACCGTAGTTATATCGTGCATCACAGTAAAATCGAATCTGTAGCCGGTAATAAAGTATTTATTTCCAATCATGAGCTACCAGTCGGCAAATCTTATAAATACGCATTGGAAGGAATCTTTTAATCATTGTGTACATGAAAAGAGGCTTGCATTTTTTGATTTCACTGCTTCTTATTTTTATTTCGATAGCGACGGGATGCTATGCACAGGAACCGAATTTGACAAAAATGCAGGATAACGACCAAAAGATCCGTGCGATGCTTGCGTATTGTGAATCCCTGCGACTCCGAACAGGCATACAGCCCAACAATTCCGTCCTACTTCAACGGGCTGCCCAAAAAGGAATATCGATTACACCCGAATCGGATGCAGCAAATCTTTCGCGGTTTAATTTTTATTGTGCTTTCGGATATTACTATCAGGTAAAATTTGACAGCGCCCAATATTACTTTTATCAGAGTTTATATGCGGCGCAGAAAGCAAAATCAGCTGAATTTATCTCCAGTGCGTGTGTCGCACTCATACCTGTCAATTTCCAGTTGAGACAACAAAATAAAGTGGACAGTTGCAAGGATATTCTTCAATCCATACTGGATACAACACATAACAAAAAAATATTACAGGACGGATATTCCGCCATGGGCAGTTACTATCAGCAAAAAGCATATTACAATACTTCTGAAGATTACCTGATCAAAAGTATTGAACTAAGAAAAGGTGTAGTAGATACTACCAACGACGTGAAACTGAAGTCCGATTATGCCATCCAATGTTATATTCTCTCAAAGGAATATGAAAATACAGATGTCCCTGAAAAAAGTCTGGCCATTTTGAAAGAAGGTTTTCCATTTGCTGTTTTCTCGCCCGTCGTGCATATCAGGTATCTGAGTTCTTTCACAGAAATATATTCGACGCTTGGCAACATCGACTCTGCTCTTTATTACGAAAGAATGCTTGAGGAACATACAAAAAACAGCCCCGTCGTTCCATCAGAATTGGTATCCGCCAATCTGAATATTGCAAAATTTTATATCGATCACAAGATGGTCGCAAAGGCACTCCCCTATATTACGAGAGCAGATACGCTGGCCAGCAAGAGTAAGTCGCCCATCCTGATATTTCAGGCGGCACTCTGGAAGGGAAGATACCAGGAACAAAACGGAAAGTATGCAGATGCCGTCACTTCTCTTAGTCAGTCCCTGCCTTTAGCGAAACAATTAAATAAGGAGCAATATGCGGAAGGACTGAAGTATATGGCAGAAGCGCAGAAAGGAGCCGGGAATGCGAACGAGGCCTTCCGGTATTTTGCTTTATATTCAGATCAGTCTGATAGTCTGACAAAAGAAAAGATATCTCAAAACCTGGCCGATCAGGAGACCCGTTATGAGACGAGCAAAAAAGAACAACATATCGCTTCCCTGAGCAAAGAAAATAAACTGGAATTACTCGAACTGCAAACGGCATCGAGGACAAGATTATTTTTAATACTCGCGTTGGTTGCGCTGGGAATCATCGCACTGCTCCTTTATTTTATTTATCGCAACAAGGAAAGCAGTAATCAGGTTCTCAATGAACGCAATTATCAACTGGATCTTTTAAATCAAAAACTGGAGGTAGCCAACAATACCAAGACAAAATTATTTGGAATCATCGGGCACGATTTGCGTTCGCCGATCAGCCAGGTTGTACAGTTATTGCAGATTCGGAAAAAGGATGCCACTCAGATGTCGGAAGAAGTGAGGTTAAATCATGAAAAAAAGATTCAGGAGGCATCTGAAAATGTGCTGGATACCATGGAGGATCTTTTGTTATGGAGCAAAAGCCAGATGCAGCAATTCACACCGGAATTCAGATCAGTGGATATAACTTCCGTTGTAGAAAAGGAACTGGCTTTGCTGAATCCTCTGGCTAAAGATAAAATGGTTAGTATACAAATGCTTGTTCAGCCCCGGTTTCTTCATAAAACAGATGAAAATTTTATCGCTGTGATCATCCGGAATCTGCTTCAAAATGCTATCCGGCACAGTGATTCAAATACGAACATTGAAATCAGCAACGAAGTAGGAAATCTTTCCATCAGTAATCAGAGTTCCGCAGGCAGGGCGGACGTACTCAACAATATGCTCAGTCATCACGGAATAAACAGCAGGAGCTCCGGCCTGGGATTACAGATTGCACAGGATCTCGCCAGTGCCATTGGTGTTAAAATATCTTTCCATCAACAAGATAAGAATCGTATTCTCTCAGTTATTAGCTGGGTCGTTTAGTCGCAAGGGCGAACAAAAATCTTCCGACGATTCATTTGATCGATTGATCGATTGACTGAAAAAGAATGGAAATACTGATTCAACTTTATATTTATTATTCATATCTGTCACACCAGCCCATGCCACCCGCTAATTTCAAGCATTATAAAATGATATTCCTGATGATCTCCATAATACTGTTTCTCGCTGCGGTTATCTTATTCATTCATTTCTTAAGATCATGATCATTTGTCGATTCTAATAATCCCTTCGTCGATTCACCAGATATCACTCTACTATACTTTATAATTTTGGCACTTAACATTAGCCATCAAACCTTCTCCTTTTAAAACCCGCTCTGCTTCTTCGGAATGTGAATCAATGACGACTTTCCCTTTATTTAACAGAGGAAGTCTTTTTTTTGGAAATCTGCCTGAAACTAGACATTCGAAGACCGGTGGCTATACCCATGATTTATAGAGACTCGTGAGGGCCTTTCCAAAGGCCCGTTTTGTTTCCCCATTGGGGAAAATCAGGACTTGGCGATATCTCATATTACGCTATATTTCAATGCATTACAAAGCGGCAGGGGGTTAGCTTATATAGGGTATGCAAAATTATCCGTCTATAAAAAATGTCCTTATTACCTGTGCCATGTTGTTTGCTGTCATTCCGGCGGTTGACGGTGGAACTTTCAAACATTATATTGAAATAATGGATAAGGCCCCTTTGAACAAACATGTAAAACAGTTTGTGAAGACCTATATTCAGGAAAACAGGCAAAATTTATACAATATAAAACAGAGAAGCAGTTCTCCTTTTATTATCATAGATTCCGTACTCATGCGTTATGGCCTTCCGGAGCAGTTAAAATATCTTGCTGTGATTGAATCTGAATTGAAAACAAAAGCCGTTTCCAAAGTGGGTGCTGTCGGTCCCTGGCAGCTAATGCCTTCTACTGCCCGTATCCTTGGCCTGAAAGTAAATGCTCACCATGATGAGAGAAAAAATTATTATAAGAGTACAAAAGCTGCAGCCAGGTATTTAACTGACCTGCATAAGGTATATGGAGACTGGCTGTTAGTGTTTGCGGCATACAACGGCGGCGAAGCAACTGTAAATGCAGCCATCAAAAAATCAGGCAGCAGGAATTTCTGGACTCTGCGTCGTTATCTTCCGGAAGAAACGAGGGAATATGTCAATAAGTTTATTGCCACCTGTATTTACTTTGAAGGAGTTTATAGGCCTTGTTAATTGATAATTATTCGTTGCCGAGATCATATTTCCGTTGCAGCTGAAAAAATCATTAGAAATTCAGGAAAATACTCCTTCCATTTTTTCTTCTCATGATGAAGGTCCGGATGGTGTTGTACATCCATGGTATTTTTAGTAACATACCCTGATCAGAATCTTTATTTCAGCAGGAACTACCCTTTTACAATGCCTGCCAGTGTCTTTGTATGAATTTATGCAAGACCCGCATCATTTGATTTAGTCAATTATTAAAATCTGCAAATGTCCCGAGGGTGGTTGTAATTCTCAATTAGCAATCGGCGCCATTCACCTATAGTTTTGAGGGCATAGATATTCTTAAACCCCCCTAAACTTTCTGTTATGAAACATTTTATCAGTTTCTGCCTTTTGAGCATCGCCTTTTTTATCATCGGTTCAATTCACAGTTGCAAAAAGGAGAACACGGGCCCCGCAACTGTAATGATACCCAACAAGCCTCCCGTTGTTACCGCGCCCATCACAACTTCCTATACCGAAGAATTCGATGATTTTTATTTGATGCGGGAAAAGGGTTGGTATATGAGTGAATATTCTGAAGCCGATACCATTGGGACCACTGCCTGGTCTCCGGGATCCTATGGCGTTACAAAATACGATACCAACTTCTACGGATTCTATGCTTTTTCTTACCAATATGGGCCTGGCGACTATGTTTATTCTTACGCACCTGCCACAGATAGTCTATTATCCATCAGTAGCTGGTTATTCAGTCCCATACTGGTTGTAAAAAATGGCGATAGTATTTCCTTTTACACAAGGGGAGATACAACTGGTGTTTACACAAACCGTCTGCAGGTCCTGATGGACACGCTGGGGTCAGTCAATGTCGGGCACGAGCTGACTTCTGTCGGCGGGTACACCAGTTTGTTATTTGATATCAATCCAACACAAGTACCCGGCGGTTACCCGACAACATGGAAAAAATATGAATATACCTTCTCAGGATTTACAGGAACAAAAAATATCCGGATCGGATTCAGGCACTATGTGATACATCCAATCAATGCCAGGGGAATTGGTCTCGATCAGTTCAAATTCGGTATACATTAAAACGGATCAAAAAAGTATT
>DASXKM010000671.1:0-3590 GCA_036496825.1 Puia sp.
TATTCCTGCTCCTTTCTTCATCCCTTTTTGCGCAACTGACGGTAACAGAACAATTTCAAAAGATTACGACCCAGGCGCAGGCACAACAATTCATCGATGCCAATCCGGCACTAAAGCCCGTGCTGCTGCATCTTTCTAACGGGAAGGATTCCACGCTGATTGACAAGAGGTTACTGAGACAGAATAAGGGTGATGTATTTTCCGTCGGTTATGTTACTTATAAAGTGCTTGAAGCAAAAGACACGGTTGACTACCGGGCCAGTTATATCTTTCTCGACGGATCCACTTTATCCGTACCCGAAACCGACAGTCTCAAAAAAATCATTGTGCAAAAAGCCACCGCGGGTGCTTCCTTTGATCAGCTCTCTGATCAATACACGATGGATGGTAATACGACCCATGGCGATACCGGATGGTTTTTCGGAGTTGAAATGATGCCCAAAGAATTTCAGGATGCCGTATCGAAACATAAAACCGGCGAGATCTTTTTTGTGGATGTTTCGGACAAGCAATGGCATTATATCGTCAAGAAAACCTATGACGATCGTGAAAAAAAGGACATCACTGTTCTGCGGGCAAACGGAAGATAAATGGTGATATCCCGATAGCTGACATTTTACTTCCCAAGCATTGGAAATAATTTCCGGATGGTCTCATCATTGGGCTGTGCTCCGTATTCACAGATCTCAAATGCCTCTGCATATTTTACTTTATCTCCATGTTCCTTCCCATACCATTTTTCGAGTGATGCCCTGATTGCCGGAGTAATCGTTCCGGCGCTTCGCTTACTGAGCCAGGCGATACGATCCTGTTTGCTTTCAGGAACTTCGGCCAGATATCCACCGATCCATGGGAGCCATTCATACATCTGGGATACATGTGCATCCAGACCGGCAATTTTTTTATCATACGTGCTGGTGATGTCAACTGCGATATCCGGACGAAATGGATTGGGTCTCTGAAAATGATCTTCGAAATACAGGAACACCGGATTTTTAGCCGGTGCAGGTGTTTCCGGAGCGATATTCGGCACAGCCACCATGTATGCTGCATCCTGTACCAGCACACCGGTATAGCGATGGTCAGGATGGTAATCATTCGGCCGGGGCGCCATTACAATATCTGCCTTCCATTCACGAATCTTCTTTATGATTTCCAACCTCACTTCCAGCGTTGGCATCAGTAATCCGTCGTGATTATCGAGCACATCATAAGTGATTCCAAGCCGCTTCGCTACTTCCTGCGTTTCGGCATATCTTCTTTTTGCAAGTTCCGGTCCTTTTAAAGTCTGGTGTCCTGCATCACCGTTTGTCACGGAAACAAATTTGACCGCATACCCCATCTCAGCGAAAAGAGCAGCGGTACCGCCGGATTTTTCATCACAATCATCCGGATGAGCGCCAAACATAATAATGCGAATTTTACTGTTATCCTGTTGTGCATGCATAGAAAGAGTTATACAAATAAACCAGCCGGCCAAAAGTAAAAATTTACTGTAAAAAGGTTTCATAAAAAATTATTTAGATTGGGTTATACTTTTATCTTTTACGGGTAGCTGACACCAGTGATCAGCAAAAGGTTTTACCAGGTCGAGCGCAGCTACGGGTCCCCAGGTACCTGCTTTGTAAAAATGTAATTGTTTTGTTGGAAATTTCTTCCAGGCATTCAGGATAGGCATGACCACTTTCCAGGCGGCATCCACCTGATCGGCGCGCATAAATAAAGTCGCATCACCTTCCAGCACATCCAGGATCAGCGATTCATAGGCCTCGGGAATACTCTCTGTATAATTCTCCTGGTAAATGAAATCCATATCCACCGCCTTTAATTTCATTTCCAATCCAGGTACCTTACTTTCAAACAGAAGGGCAATTTCCAGTTCCGGCTGGATGCTGATGATTAACCGGTTGGGCACGATATCATCTTTAAATATTTTATGGGGAGAATCCTTAAACTGAATGGTAATGACTGAATATTGTTTGGGGAGTGATTTACCGGTACCCAGAAAAAAGGGCACGCCCTTCCATCTCTTGCTGTCTATAAAAAATTTCGCCGCAACAAAAGTTTCGGTAGTTGAATTTGAGGCAACCTGGTCTTCATTTCTGTAAGAAGGAACTGCTTTACCATCCACGGTACCAGCCGTATATTGCCCACGAATCACATTCTTAAAAACCTCCCCCGGTTTATAGATCCGCACACTCTGCATCAATCTCGTTTTGGCATTCCTGATCATCTCCGCCTGATAGGCATCCGGGCATTCCATGGCCACGATGCAAAGCAATTGCAACAGATGATTCTGAATCATATCCCGCAAAGCACCACTGCTGTCATAATAACCACCACGTCTCCCCACACCGACCGATTCAGCAACGCTTATTTGAACATGATCAATGTATTTGTTGTTCCAAATGGGTTCAAAAACATAATTGGCGAAACGAAAGGCCAGAATATTTTGAACGGTTTCCTTGCCCAGGTAATGATCGATCCGGTAAATCTGTGATTCTGCAAAACGCCTGCCTAAAAAACGATTGAGTTTTTTTGATGAATCCAGATCCGTACCAAAGGGTTTTTCCACCACGATACGGTCTTTCTTTTGCTGATGACAGAGTTTTAATTTGTAAAGAGAATCAGAAATCACTTCGATAAATCTTGGCGCTACAGCATAGTAAAATAAACGTGAGCCCCTCTGCTTGTTTTCCTTATCGAATGAATCCAGTTTTTCTTTGAGCCGGCTAAACGTATTGAGCTTTAGAAAATCTCCCTGTACGTAAAAAATCCTGTCTGAAAATTCCTTCCATTTTTTTTCATCTGCCTTCCCGCTCCGGCTGAATTCATTAATACCACCAAGCAGGTCATCCCTGAACGCAGTATCGCTGGCCGGCAGGAAATCCACACATAATAAAATAAAGGACTGCGGCAGGTGGTCACCAATAAACAGATTGTAAATAGCGGGAATCAGTTTGCGGTGGGTCAGGTCGCCTTTTGCACCAAATATGGTAATCGCTGCTGTATATAATTTCTTTTCCTTCATGGCTGATTGATTGGTCCCCGAATATGGCTCAACCAGAAAGTTAACCCTAATCCGGTAAAAAAAAGATGGTTATCCGTTATGTTTAACTGTTCGGGAGTTTGCGGTTGGTTTTAGCAAAATTTCCGACGGGATCTCATTAAATTGCCCCGATGAAAATTCTTGTAACAGGAAGCAGCGGTCATTTAGGTGAGGCTTTGATGAGGGTTTTGAGAAAAGAAGGAAAAGATGTACTGGGTATTGATATCCTACCCTCTTCATACACCGGTCAGCTGGGATCAATCGCTGACCGCGATTTTGTGAGAAAGAACATGAAGGGTATTACGCATGTTTTACATACTGCCACGCTGCATAAGCCGCATGTAGCCACGCACGAAGAGCAGCAATTCATTGATACCAATATCACGGGTACATTGAATTTACTGGAGTCAGCGGTTGAAAATGGCGTCCGGTCTTTTATTTTCACCAGTACGACCAGCACATTCGGCGATGCATTGACTCCGGGACCCGAAACAGCTGCGGCCTGGATCACGGAAGAAGTTATTCCCATACCAAAAAATAT
>DASXKM010000672.1:0-5469 GCA_036496825.1 Puia sp.
GACTCATTAGTTCCTATACTGCCTTGCTCGCCACTTTGATTTTTCGTCCCGGTGTAATGTCCCGCATCAGTACTGGAAGAAGACGATGGCGTTTGCCACTCGTGATGGGATGGACGGGCATGAGGGGTGTCGTGTCCCTGGCTGCTGCCCTGGCCATACCCGTTAGTCTGAGTGATGGAACAGCATTCCCTCACAGAAATCTTATTCTCTTCATTACGTTTGTGGCGATCCTGCTTACCCTCGTGATTCAGGGATTGACGCTGCCCTGGCTAATCCGTCGTTTGCGGGTTTTCGACGAACTCGCAGAAGAGCCGGAAGAGGCCGCCGTAAAAAAATTAAGACAGGGTTTACAGGAGCATACATACCGCTTTCTGAAAGACAAGCAGGATCACGGGCTGGCGGACCAGCCCCATCTACAAAAACTTCTGCATCACTGGCAAGAAAAGGGCAAGAACTCCAACGATGAAAAAATGAATCACAAGACCAGGGGACTTTTTCTTGAGATGCTCGAAAGTCAGCGCAGATACCTCGCCGATCTCAACCGGCACGACGGTATTGATGAAGAGCTCATCCGCCGGCAACTGTACCTCATCGACCTGGAAGAGGAGAGGATGAAGATTCTTTAGGAATGTAAAACGCAGGCAATATCAGCGATGGTTTAATTTTAGATTTTCGACGGGCAAAAATTGTAGTCCCATATTCTCTGGCAAAAAAATTTGTTACCGAGCCGCCAATTGAATTTACTTCCACATGTAATGTGTAATTCCATTTGCAGTAATCAGGTTAAATGGTTGAAGCCTGTGAACTATTATTTTGCATCCAGAGGCCGGCCAATTTATATGTTAAAGACAGTACGATAGCGCCCGTAAACAACCCGATAAAACCCGAAAGCATAAATCCGCCAAGAGCGCCCAGGAAAATTACCAGCATGGGCACTGGCGCTCCCTTACCCATTAATAAAGGCTTAAGGACGTTATCACTCAATCCGCAAATGAGAATTATGACAGCCCAAATAGTGGCTGGCAATGGTTCTTTTACCGAATAAATATATATTATCACCGGAATGGCTACCAATGCACCTGGCAACTGCACGAGCGCCAGTAAAAAAACCAGCAAAGCCCATACTCCTGCAAATGGACCACCTGCCAGAACAAAACAAATTCCCATAATTACAAACTGAATAAATGCAACGCCTAAAATTCCTTTGGCAACATTACGGACAGTTTGAATGACTACCATTGTATACTCCTGACTGTTGTTACCTAATAATTTTTTCATAAATAACTCAATGGCTCTTTTAACAGCATCGGCATAGGCAAATAACACGCCCATGATGATGATGGATAAACTGAACATCATAATGTTTGAGAATAATCCACGCAAGGCACCAGCAAACTTTTGTCCGGCTGATACTATTTGCGCTTTATACTTTTCAACTGCCGATTCTAAATTTGTGTTTAACAAACTCCATGCATCATACAATTTTTTTCCTACTATAGGCCAGTCAGCTACCTTAGCATTGGGCGGTGGCACTACCAGCGCTTTCGAATCAATAGTTTCTTTCAACCCTTTAATTTCACCTACGATGGAAGTGATCATAAATATGGAAGGCACCAGCAATACGCAAAGCAACACGATGGTGATGATGCTGCTTGCAACTGCCTTCTTTCCCTGAACGAATTTCAGCAGGATTTTAAATAAAGGATATAGTGTAACGGCAAGGATAACTCCCCACAACAGTGGTATGGCAAAAGGCAAAATAATCATGGCACTCCACGCAATGAGCAAAGCCACCATGATTAATTTAATGAACAGATCAATGGTTTTTTTTTCTCTTGACGCATTCCCGTCCTGTGTGTTGTCCATGGTAGTTGAAGTTTAGGTTTGGTAAATATCCGCAATTTGTATGACGTCAGGGACCGAAAAAAAATAGCCGGCAAGTGCAGTTACTCCCATCGAACTGTACCGCAAAAGAGAAGATCCGGGTCATTCCGGATTTTTCTTCATCTCGACATGTAAGAATGGTTTCAAAAGGTCAATCGGGACCGGAAAAATGGTGGTTGAGTTATTCTCTGTGGCGATTTCTCTCAGCGTTTGCAGGTAGCGCAGCGTGATTGCACTGGGTTGTTCGGCCAGTACTTTTGCGGCATCAGCCAGGCGCTGGGAAGCCTGGTATTCTCCTTCTGCGGCAATTACTTTAGAACGCCGTTCTCTTTCGGCTTCTGCCTGTTTGGCCATCGCCCTTTGCATTTCCTGAGGCAGGTCAATCTGTTTGACTTCCACATTGGAAACTTTGATCCCCCAGGGTTCAGTCTGCGAATCGATAATCTGTTGCAGATGATGATTAATTTTTTCCCGCTGCGATAAAAGGTCATCCAACTCGGATTGTCCCAGCACACTTCTCAACGTAGTCTGTGAAAGTTGGGAAGTGGCGATCAGGTAGTTTTCAACTTCCACAATGGCTTTATGTGGACGAACTACCCGGAAATAAATAACGGCATTTACCTTGATCGACACATTGTCCTTGGTAATCACGTCCTGCGGAGGTACGTCCATCACAACCGTCCGCAGACTCACTTTCACCATCCTGTCAACAATGGGAATCAGTAAAATCAGGCCGGGTCCTTTCTCCCCTTCACCGATAAGCCTTCCCAATCTGAAAATGACTGCCCTTTCATATTCACGCAGAATACGGACGGCGTTCGAAAGAATGAGGATCACGAAAAGAATAAGTACGATGGAAAATATTGGAACGGTTTGCATTTTATAAATTTTATGATGATCTGTTTATTTGTTCAACATGTAGGGTCAGGTCTTTCACTTCCATTACGCGAACCTTTTCTCCTTTTTTTAAATCACCGGTAACGGAAACAGCGTTCCAGATTTCACCACGCACCGTCACCCTGCCGGAAGGATTGAGTGGATCAAGTGTTTCACCTATTTCACCTAACATCCCTTCAATTCCGGTAAGTGGTTTTCTGCGTTGTGCTTTTAATCCCATGCCAATTACGAAAAGGAAAAATCCGGCACTCAGGGTCACTACGGTGATGATCAGTACGCGGGATATATGTCCAAACTCCAGGTTTGAATCCGGGCGGATCAGCATCAGCGAACCCATAAGTAGCGACGCGATACCTCCGATTGCCAGCAAGCCATGACTGATGATTTTTATTTCGAGCAGCATGAGGACAACACCGAAAATAATTAAAGCAAGTCCCGCCCAGTTCACGGGCAGGGTGTTTAAAGCATAAAAAGCAAGGACGAGTGAGATGAAACCAACAATGCCGGGAAATATTGAACCGGGATTGAATAACTCAAAAAGGATACCGATTAATCCGAGCATCAGTAAAATATATGTCAGATCCGGATCACTGATCACGTTCAGCATTTTTTCGGTAAAGCCCATCTCCAGAATTTGAATGGTCGCATCCCTGGTATGCAATACGATGGTACCATCATGGTGAATGACTGATCTGCCATCTACCTGGTTTAGTAATTCCCGGTCATTTGAAACAATCAGGTCTATTATATTTTTTCGCAAAGCTTCCGTGGATGTAATCGCAACACTTTGTCTGACTGCTTCTTCAGACCATTCCAAATTTCGTTTTCTGAATTCTGCAATGGTCCGGATAAACGCAGCGGCGTCATTCACGGACTTGCTGTTCATGATTGTATCGGATCCCCCCTGCAAATTAACCGGATGAGCAGCGCCGATATTTGTCCCCGGGCACATGGCAGCAATATCAGCTGCCAGTGTTATGAATAAACCGGCTGATCCCGCATGGGCACCGGCCGGTGAAACGTACACAATAACCGGTACTTTGGATTCCAGTATTTCTCCAACAATAAGACGTGTTGATTTAAGCAAACCACCAGGTGTATTGAGATGAATCAGCAGACAGGATGCGTTTTCACTGACGGCCTTTTCTATCCCGCGATGTATATACGATGCCGCAACCGGATTAATGGCACCATCAATTTTTATGGAGATGACTGTTTGCGCGGAAAGCAGCAAAGGAAAAAGAGCAATCACTAATAATAGACGCTTCATAAAATGATCCGGTGTAATGAAGCTTGGAATAATTAAGACCTACCTGTAATTTACGTCAATCCCGGGGAAATTAAAAGTTGCCTTTATCCGCTTAACTAATTTTCATTGAATCGAAAATCAGTTAACCCGTAGATTGATTTTAGTAACAGATTAGTACCGAAGAAAACGCTACTAAAAACAACTAAAGACAAAGTCGAAAATAACCGATTTTTGAATGAAAGTTATCAAGTTCCGGAATTCGCAGAAAAAAAATAATTAACCGATCATAAACCAGACTTGTAAGATTCACACTGTTTTTTTAATTTCTGCATGAAAGAAATAAATGCCGGATCATTTTTTATATTCTTAAGATTTGGATCCTTATTGTACAGGGGATAACATGGGAAACCATCTTCTGCAGCTTTCTTTAACCATTCCATAGCTGCTTTTGAATTTCCCATCAATGCATAAGCAGAAGCGATCAGATACTCAGCATGATGAAAATGAGAAACTCCGTGTCCAAACTGAATGGCAATTTGAATTTGTTCCTCAGCTTCTTTTTTTCTTCCAACGCCTGCCATCAGCAGGGCATAGGTTGCAGCCAGGTCAGCCTGCAGGGTGGATGATTTATTTTTTAAACCTGATGCCTGGTCAAGTGTTTTAAATGCTTCATTTATTTGGCCTAGATACCATTGTACAAGCGCCTTTTCTCCTGCCCAGACAGCCTGACTGATGGTTGAAAATTCGTTCCATGCTGAATCATATTTTTGCTGGTACCGATGAATCCGCGCTACTCTCGGTTTGGAAAACCGGCTGGCGGGGTCTATGGTTAATGCAATACGAAATTCCCGGAGTGCTTCATCAAGCAATCCGATATGAAAATAGACGGCAGCCAGAGATTCATGAGCTTCAGCAAGATTTGGATTAAGCGCGATGGCGTGTTTAAATTCATTGATTGCTTTTTCGTGCGGAAATCCATTTGATAAAGTCCACATGAGATTCCCTTTCGCTACATAGGCGTCGGCCATACCCGGATCAAGACTAAGTGCTTTTTCTAATGCGATATAGGCCTTTGCTTCCCATTTTGGATCTGAATTAAAGCTAAAAAATATGGCAACGTATGTCTTGGCCAACTCTGCATATGCCAGTGCGAAATCCGGGTCGAGTGAAATCGCTTTTTCAAACATCGCAACAGAACTATCAATCAGTATCTTTTCATTACTGCCGCCATTCATTCTGAAATAGTAATGACCGCGCAGATAGTAATCGTACGCTTCCAGATTTTGTGTAGGCGGCTTCAATATGGAATCTTCTTTTGCGATTGCAATTTTCAATGCCTGAATAATATTTTTGGAAATATCGTCCTGGATCAGGAAAACATTTTTCAACCGGCTGTCGAATTTGCTTCCCCATATATTAAAACCTTTTCCTGTTTCGAT
>DASXKM010000673.1:0-2593 GCA_036496825.1 Puia sp.
AAAAAAACGGTATAACGTTGGGGAATTCTCCCCGATCTCAATCCTTGCTAAAACAGTTGTTTCCCATACAGGCCCATCGTAAGGATTCTAAAATCAATATCAATTTCCAAATACTTAAATCGGGTCTTTATGCGTTTTTAATAAGCGCATGAATAAACCAGTATAATACACTGGTATTGTGATGGTTACAGAAATATTTCTATTTGATCGGACCTTTTAAATGGGACTGAGGTGGCGTAGCTGTTTTCAACCCGGGATGCCCTGATCTTTGCCAGTGTACTTTTTATAAAAAGAATGTGATCATCAAATTAAGAAAGGTCTTATCAACTGACCTGTTTAAAGTGTCTTCGCTCAATGCGGTCTCCACTGTAATTAAAATGCTGACCGGATTAGTCAGCGTGAAAGTTGTTGCGGCAATTATCGGGCCTGCGGGTATCGCCCTGCTTGGTCAGTTGAATAATTTTTCAACGATTACTCTTGGAATATCCAGCGGCGGCATCAACGCAGGAATGACAAAATATATCTCTGAATACTCCGGATCAAGAAAAAAATACCTTCTTTTTCTTGGAACGGGATTCTGGGTTACCATCTTCTTTTCAATCATTACCAGTGTAGTATTGGTAATCGGTGCCGGGTATTTTTCAAAAATTATCCTGCTTGACGAAAAATACAGATTTGTTTTTTATTTCTTTGGCTTTACAATCATACTATATGCATTAAATGCCTTGCTGATTTCAGTCATCAACGGGTTTAAGGAATACAAAAAATATATTATCGCAAATATCTTAGGAAGTATTGTCGGCCTGATATTCTCTGTTATTCTTTCAATTCGTTATGGCGTTTCAGGTGCCCTCATTTCCGTCGTTACGTTTCAATCAATCGTTTTCCTTCTTACGTTACTGATTATTCGAAAATCGAACTGGTTTGAATGGGAAGTATTCACCAGAAAGTTTAGTAAAATGGTAGCCGGCCGACTCGGTCATTATTCCATTATGGCTTTGGTTAGCGCCATCGTGGTGCCCGTCAGCCAATTAATTATTAGAAGTTATATCAAAAATCACGAGTCGATAACCAGTGCCGGTCTGTGGGAAGGTATAAACAGAATTTCCATCATGTACCTTTTGGTTATTACTACTTCATTGAGCGTATATTACCTGCCAAGACTGGCTGAGATTCGAAACAAAAATGAGTTACGAAAAGAAATATTCAGTGTCTATAAATTAATTATCCCGCTACTGATTGCGGCCACCATTGTCATTTATTTTTTGCGGAAATTCATTATTCAAATATTATTTACTAAGGAATTTTCCGGGATGCAGGAGCTATTTGGTTTTCAACTTATTGGAGATATATTCAAAATGGCCGGCTGGATTTTGGGCTATCTGATGATCGCGAAGGCGATGACCAAAACATATATTACCATGGAATTTGTGAGTTACTCAGGCCAGGTATTATTCAGTTGTGGTTTTGTCGCATTGTACGGAACTGTGGGTGCCACGATCGGATATGCTGTCGGCAACCTGTTGTACTTTGTTATCATGTTGATAATATTCAGAAAAATACTTTTCAATTATGAATAGCGACAGAATGGACTGCAGTTTAGGGTCCTGATGCAGGTGCTGACCTGCCCTGGCAAAATTCAATTAATCATTTTCAGCAATTTTTAATGGCTATTAATTTAAATGACAATCAGTCTCCCCTGGTTTCCATCGTACTGCCTGTATATAACGGAGAAAAATATTTAAAAGAATCTCTGGATAGTGTGTTTTCCCAGACTTATCAGAACTGGGAGCTGGTTATTATCAACGATGGATCAACGGATGGTACAGAGAATCTAATTTTAAATTATCAGGACAAGAGAATTAAATATTTACCGAACGATGGTAATAAAGGAATTATTTACTCACTAAATAAAGGCCTTCAGGAGGCTAAGGGTGTATATATTGCCAGACTGGATGCTGATGATATTTCGTTGCCTCTCCGGATTGAGAAACAAGTAGCATTCCTGTCAGAGAACGATGATTATGCTTTGTGTGGAAGTTACTTTGAAACGATTGATTCGAGCGGTAAATTGTTGAAAAAAGTCTCTTTCCCCGCCAATAACCGGGATGCCCGATCCTTCCTTATGTTACATAATTGTTTTTGTCATTCTGCGATTATGATGCGTGCCGGAATTGCAAAGGAGCTGAAATATGACGAAAATTTTCAAATATGCGAAGATTATGATCTATGGTATCGGATTTCCCGAAAGGGTAAGATTTTGAATCTGCCGGTATTTGCAACGCTTTACAGGGTACATGATCATAACATGAGCACCAGAAAAAGTGAAATTATGTTTGCGCATGTCAATAAAATAAACAAAAGAATTCTGGATGACCTTGGAATTAAATATTCTGATGCCGAGTTGGAAGTACATTCAAATGCCTTGTGCTACCATGCTTCCTTTTTTAAAAACAGGGAGAATATAAATGTCCTGGAGAACTGGATGGCAAAATTATATCAATACATAAAAAAGAACGAAGACTATAATTCTTTTATTTGTTATAAAATCCTCGTTGAAAAATGGATCGTCATAACTTATAATTCCAGAAAT
>DASXKM010000674.1:0-8194 GCA_036496825.1 Puia sp.
GGTTTTTATAAATTGATCCACCATCTCACTGCTGATATCCAGATGGGTTACAATGCGCAGGCGTTTGTCGGATATCGTTAGTAAGAGGATGCCCTGTTGCTTCATAGAAGCGATAAAATCCTTTGGGTTTTGTCCATCGGCTAATTCAAAAATAACCAGATTGCTTTCTACAGGCAACACTGTTTTTACCATCGGATGCTTTAAAAGAGCTGTGCCTATTTTTTTGGCATGAAGATGATCAATAGCCAGCCTTTCAACATGATGTTCGAGTGCATAAAGCGCTGTTGCTGCCAGAAAACCGGCCTGCCGCATACCTCCGCCAAATACCTTACGAACCCTGATCGCCTTTCGGATAAACGCTTCCGTTCCTAGCAGAATACTGCCGGCCGGACATCCGAGCCCCTTATTAAAACAAACCGATATGCTGTGGAAAAGTTTGCCGAATTCGTCAGCTTTTTCATTTTTAGCAACCAGTGCGTTATATAGCCTTGCCCCATCCAGATGTAGTCTCAATTGATGTTCATCGCAAACAATTCTGATCTTTTTTATTTCCTCAAGTTCATAGCAGCTTCCTCCACCCCTATTTGAAGTGTTTTCAATAGATACCAGCGAACTATGCGATTTATGTACATCGTCCGGATTAATGGCTGTTAAAACCTGAGCCGCATTTATACGACCCCTGTCTCCTTCTAATGTTCTTACCTGACAACCTGCATTGTAAGCGATTCCACCGCCTTCGTAATAATAAACATGAGATTCCCGTTCACAAATCACCTCATCCCCTGGTCTGGTATGACTGGCAATAGCTATCTGATTTGACATGGTTCCACTGGCGCACCAGAGCGCTGCTTCCATGTTAAAAATAGCCGCCATTTTTTTTTGCAGCTTATTGACAGTAGGATCTTCTCTGAACACATCATCACCCACTTCAGCCTTCATCATGGCTTCCAGCATCTGGGGAGTTGGTTTTGTAACTGTATCCGAACGAAAATCAATGATCATTTTATTATGTTAAAGATTTTTTATTGCAAATTCGGTGGCATAAAGATTGAAACGATAGTTATAAAATTAAGAACTATGGACAATTTAATTGTGAAAGGGACTTGGAACACAGTAAAGGGGAAATTAAAACAGGCCTATGGCAATCTGACAGAAGATGATCTGAAATATGAAGAAGGAAAGGACGATGAATTGTTGGGTCGTCTGCAACAAAAGACAGGTAGAACAAAAGACGATTTGAGAGAATGGTTTAAAGCGAATTCCGTATCCGGAACAGAAAAAACAAGGCTTTAAAGCCGTTTTCTGACTTAGCCCTTCCGGAATTTACCGGAAGGGCTTTTTTGTAAGTTTACCTTTCGCCCATTTGTAAATGAATCTTTAACTTGCGTCCCATGACACAGGAAAAGCTAATCGATATGAGGTCCCGGCTGAGTGGACTGAGGAGGTTTCTTTGACGTCGAGAACCGACAGATTAAAATCAATGAAGAAAGACAACTGACAGGCAGTTCAGGATTCTGGGAAGATAATGAACGTGCCACCGCCATTCTCAAAAACATCAAGGTAAATGAGTATTGGCTAAAGCTCTACCAGGCTGTAGATACAGCTATCGAAGATTTTGCCGTTCTGATGGAATTCTGGAAAGCTGGCGAAGCGACAGAGGAAGAAACCCGGGCGGCTTACGAAAAATCTCTTGAGCTGATCGACGAAGCCGAATTTAAATCCACACTCAACGAACCGGAAGATGAATTGCCGGCAGTGTTACAAATTAATTCGGGCGCAGGCGGCACTGAAAGTCAGGACTGGGCAGAAATGCTGATGCGGATGTATCGCATGTACGGAGAAAAACAGGGATGGACAGTCACAGAACTTGATTTTCAGGATGGCGAATCAGCAGGAATAAAAAGTGTCACGCTGCAATTCGACGGACCCTTTGCATACGGATTTTTAAAAGCTGAAAGTGGCGTTCACCGGCTGGTACGTATTTCTCCTTTCGACAGCAATGCCAGAAGACATACTTCATTTGCGTCTGTATATGTATATCCACTCATTGATGATACGATTGAAATAGAGGTTAATCCTGCCGATATCGAATGGGCATTTTTCAGAAGCGGAGGTGCCGGTGGGCAAAACGTAAATAAAGTGGAAACTGCCGTGCGACTAACCCACAAACCCAGTGGTATAATAGTGGAATGTCAACAGGCTCGCACGCAGGGAGAAAATCGTGAAAAAGCGATGGCCATGTTAAAGAGCCGGCTTTATGAAGAAGAAATGCGAAAACGGGAAGCCATCAAAAATGCCAACAACGCGAGTAAGAAAAAAATCGAATGGGGTTCACAAATCCGTTCTTATGTTTTTCATCCCTATAAAATGATTAAGGATCATCGAACTGGTTTCGAAACGGGAAATATTCAGCCCGTGATGGACGGAGAATTGGACGGATTTATCAAGGCATATCTGATGTCTGAAAAAGAATCTCTAATCTGATCGGAAGGAATTGCAGAACAGCCTGCTACAAACGAATAAATTCAAGAAAATGAATATCGGGTATTTCAACTATCCGCTGCCAGCGAACGAACCGGTGAAATCTTATGCTCCTGGCTCAGCCGAAAAGAAATTATTGAAAAAAGCCTTGGAGGATTTGAAATCCATTGAACACGATATTCCTGCCATTATTGGTGGAAAAGAAATTCGCTCAGGAGTTAAGATAGCATTGCATCCGCCTCATGAGCTTTCCCATTTATTGGGTTATTTCCATCGATCAGATAAAAAGCAAATACAGAAGGCCATATCATCCGCTTTGTCAGCCAAATCCTCCTGGGAAACGATGAATTGGGAAAACAGAGCCGCAATTTTTTTGAAAGCCGCCGATCTTCTTGCCGGGAAGTATCGAAATATCATGAACGCGGCTACTATGCTCGGACAAAGCAAGAATGCTTACCAGGCAGAAATAGACGGCGCATGCGAACTCATTGATTTCTTACGATTTAATGTACATTATCTAAGTGAAATATACAGGCAGCAACCGATTAGTTCTTCCGGAATGCATAACAGACTGGAATATCGCTGCCTGGAAGGATTTGTTCTGGCGATCACTCCTTTTAATTTCACTGCCATTGGTGGAAATCTGCCAACTTCAGCTGCTTTGTGTGGCAACGTAGTTATCTGGAAACCGGCCGATAAGCAAATTTTCAGTGCACAGGTTTTTATGAAAATTCTGATGGAAGCCGGATTGCCGGATGGTGTCATTAACCTTGTTTATGCTGAGGGTCCGGAACTTGGCGAAATCTGTTTCGGTCACGTCGATTTTGCGGGTATTCATTTTACCGGATCTACGGCAGTGTTCAACCAAATATGGCGACATATTGGAGAAAATATAGCCAAATACAGATCCTATCCGCGCATTGTTGGAGAAACCGGCGGTAAAGATTTTGTGCTGGTGCACCCTGAGGCAGATATAGACGTTGTTGTAACAGCTCTCGCCAGAGGGGCATTTGAATACCAGGGTCAGAAATGTTCTGCAGCATCCAGAGCCTATCTCCCGTCCAATTTAGCTTCGGAAATTAAGGAAAAACTGATTAAGGCTATCGGTGGGATGAAAGTTGGAACTGTGGAGGATTTCAGCAATTTTGTCAATGCAGTCATTGATGAAAAAAGTTTCAACAAGATCAAAGGATATATTGACGGTGCATCGGCGGATCCGTCGGCCCGAATATTAGCAGGTGGTAAAGCGGATAAAACCAAAGGTTATTTTATTTACCCGACACTGATCGAAACGACAGACCCGGGTTACACCACCCTGAAAGAGGAAATTTTTGGTCCCGTGCTTACCATTTTTGTGTATGATGAAAACAAATTTGAAGAAACAATGGATCTGGTAGACAGCACCTCGAATTATGCATTAACAGGTTCGGTCATTTCTACCAACCGTCAGGCCATTGAACTGGCCACAGAAAGGCTGCGACACTCAGCAGGTAATTTCTACATAAACGATAAGCCAACGGGTGCGGTGGTTGGCCAGCAGCCGTTCGGAGGTGCCCGGGGAAGCGGTACCAACGATAAAGCAGGATCAATCCTCAATCTTTACCGCTGGCTGAGCGCACGCACAATCAAAGAGACCTTTGATCCGCCTACCGGTTATGAATATCCTTTTTTAGGAGAAGCATGACGGCATTCACTATTTTTATAAAAATATTCTGATTGAAGACGATCCTGACCGAAGAAGAACTCGGCATCACCATCCAGCGATTGAGTCATCAGCTCCTCGAAAACCATCTCAGTTTTCAGGATCTTGTCATCATTGGTATTCAGCCGCGCGGAATTTATTTTTCCGACCGTATCGTACAGCAGATCAATGAACAGATAAAACCGTCAAAGATAACTTACGGTAAACTCGATAATACGTTTTACCGGGACGATGTGAGGCAGGGACTTCATACTTTGAATCAAACCGATATGCCTTTTAGCGTGGAAAATAAAACGGTGATTCTGGTAGATGATGTGTTATATACCGGCAGAACCATTCGTGCATCTATGGATGCTCTGTTAACATTCGGCCGACCGGCCAAAGTGGAATTGTGTATATTAATTGACCGCCGTTTTAGCCGCGAAGTTCCCATTCAGGCTGATTTCGTGGGCAGATCCATTGACACCATAATTACTCAGCGTGTAAAGGTTTTATGGAAGGAAAGAGACGGCAGGGAGGAAGTCGTTCTTTTATAAGACTCCCGCCAGGAGCTTCTGGCTTCCCGCTTAAATAGTTTTGGCATATGGTCTTGAAAATATAACTTTGACTTTTAATGCACCTCAGTACCAAACATCTTCTTGGCATTCGAGATTTACAAGCTTCCGACATCCAGACTATTTTAGACACAGCAACCCAGTTTAAGGAAGTTCTTCAAAGACCCATAAAAAAAGTTCCCACGTTGCGCGATGTTACCATCGTTAATCTCTTCTACGAAAACTCCACACGCACGAGGATCTCTTTTGAACTGGCGGAAAAGAGACTTTCGGCAGATACGATCAATTTTACGGCTTCGGGTTCTTCAGTATCAAAAGGTGAAAGCCTGCTGGATACTGTAAATAATATCCTTTCTATGAAGGTGGATATGGTAGTCATGAGACATAGCGCCAGTGGCGCACCTCATTTCCTGGCCAAACACATTCCTGCAGCTATCGTAAATGCCGGCGACGGCATCAACGAACATCCTACACAGGCTTTGCTGGACGCGTTCTCAATCAGGGAAAAACTGGGTTCACTGGAAGGAAAAAAAGTTGCCATCATCGGTGATATTATGCATTCACGGGTGGCACTCAGTAATATATACCTGTTGAAAAAAATGGGAGCTGAAGTCATGGTGGCCGGTCCTCCTACGTTGATCCCGCTTTATATTACGGAAGCATTTGGTATACCAGTAGAATATAATCTTCGCAGAGCCCTGGAATGGTGCGACGTGGCAAATGTGCTGCGGATTCAACTTGAAAGACAGAATCAGGTTTTATTTTCCTCACTGAGAGAATATAGCCTGGCATACGGTATTAACCGGAAGATACTGGATAGCCTGTCAAAAGAAGTTCTGATCATGCATCCGGGTCCTATAAACAGGGGCGTAGAACTTGACAGTGATGCGGCAGATAGCAAACAGTCTATCATTTTACAACAGGTCGAGAACGGAGTCGCGGTGCGCATGGCAGTACTATATCTGTTGGCGGGTAAAGCAACAAATCTTTAATCCCTTCAAATTTATCGCATGCAACGGATTGCAGTTTTTCCCGGCACTTTTGATCCGATTACGATCGGACATGTTGATATCATAAACCGGTCACTTGGTTTGTTTGATAAAGTGGTTATCGGCATCGGCAGGAACCTGAATAAGTTGCCGATGTTTTCAGAAGAACAAAGAATTGCCTGGCTCAAGGAAATATACAAAAACAACCCCCGGGTGGATGCGGTTTTATATGACGGTCTGACGATCAAATGTTGTCAGCAGGTCGGTGCTAATTATATTATTCGGGGAATCCGTTACGTGAATGACTTCGAATATGAAAAAGCTATTGCTGATATGAACCGGAGTCTGGATTTTCAGATCGAGACCGTATTTCTTACCTGTTTGCCGCAATATACATCAGTAGCGTCAACCCTTGTTCGTGATGTGATCCGAAATGGAGGGGATGTGACCCAATTTTTACCGGCAGTGGTTGCTGAATCCCTGAAAAAGCTGAAACCCTGACGCCCATTGCTTACACAAAACCGATCAATATGTCTATCTGGTTTAAGAAAGATATTAATTTGGAAAAACTGAATCAGTTTTCGATAAACACAATGAATGAACTGCTTGGAATAAGGATCACAGAACTGGGTGAAAACTATATAAAAGCTACGATGCCGGTTGATAAAAGGACGCACCAGGCTTACGGGATATTACATGGTGGCGCATCTGCAGCATTGGCAGAGACGCTCGGAAGCATTGGATCTGTCATTATCGTGGATCCGGAGCAATACATCTGCGTAGGTATTGAAATCAACGCCAATCACATCAGAAGCGTAAGGGAAGGTTTTGTTACGGGAACGGCTATTCCCTTGCACCTTGGTGCTTCTTCACATGTTTGGGAAATCAAGATTGTAGATAAGCACGAGAAACTCGTTTGCGTTAGCCGGTTGACCGTATTCGTGAAAAAAAAGAAAACAGCAGTTTAATTTGAGCGTTTAGGCGTCTGACAATAATCCTTCAGATGACTTCCATACTTCCATACTTTCACACTTGATTATAAATGCCCCCCCGTTCTCAGCACTTCAACAATAGCCGGATATGTATTTCGAAGCACGATATCAAAGTCAGCCGGGGCTATCCATCTTAAATCCGTAATATCTTCCTCTGTTTGAGGCACCAGGGACTGAAGACTGGTCGTTGTCATTAGAAACCAATGCGTTTTCTTCTGGATCACCTTTCCCAGTTCTTCATATTCATGAAGTGTTTGTAGAAGAAATTTTTTCATTTCCAGTTGACCTACTCCCGTTTCCTCCTCTACTTCACGCAACGCACATTCTTCCAGGGTTTCTCCCGGGTCAAGTTTTCCTTTGGGTAAATCCCATTTGCCCCGTCGAAACATGAACAAAATATCACCCTTTTCATTTTCAACAAGCCCACCGGCAGCGAGGATTAAAATTTTTTTGGATATGATCATGGTTTGGTAAAGATAATGGGGACATGTACAATGACAGAAAGAATGGGAATTTTTTTAACTTCACGCCATGACAAATGAAAAGGCCGTTGCCGAAAAATTACTGGAAATTCAGGCGATCAAACTAAACCTGGATAAACCGTTTACCTGGGCGTCCGGCTGGAAAAGTCCCATCTATTGTGACAATCGCAAAACACTTTCCTTTCCCCATATACGGGAATTTATAAAATCGGAAATGTGTAATCTGATTTTTGAGGAATTTCCGGATGCTGAATATCTGGCGGGGGTGGCTACGGCAGGAATTGCCTGGGGGGCCATGGCAGCAGATCAGTTGAAAATGCCTTTTATTTACGTTCGCTCAAAACCCAAAGATCACGGAATGGGAAATCAGATCGAAGGATTTTACGAAGCCGGTAAACAGGTGTTGGTTATAGAGGATCTGGTTTCGACCGGTAAGAGCAGCCTCGCGGTTATACAGGCACTCAGGTCGGCCGGCCTGCAAATTGCCGGACTGGTTTCAATATTTAATTATGGTTTTGATGAAGCCGCCGATGCCTTTACGGCAGAAGATGTAAAAACGAATTCTCTGACTGACTATTCGACCCTGATCAAACTGGCCGTTGAAAAAGGGACAATTAATATGGCACAACACGAAACACTTGTTAAATGGCGCGAAGATCCCGCCCACTGGAATGCCGTTTCGTATTTTTGAAGATAAAATAAATACTATGAAAAAGATTTTGTGGATGACAATGCTTGCGAATTGCTTATTTCTCATTGGGATTGCCCAACAACCCGTTCGTAAGGGAGCCCTGGAAACTGCCACCATTTCTGTTCCAACCGTCCAGTGTGAACAATGTAAGTCAAGAATAGAACGATATATATCCCGTGAAGACGGAATACAAATGGTTAAAGTGGACTATAAAAATCATACTTGCAAAGTGACTTATATCTGGGACCGGACAACCATTGAGAATATAAAAACGGCAATCGCTAATATTGGATATGACGCAGG
>DASXKM010000675.1:0-7831 GCA_036496825.1 Puia sp.
GGGATGCACTTCAATTTTAGTCGGAATATCATTAAAAATCGGATTGGCCTTCGCGATAGCGACAGCCTCGTCCATGTCTTTTGCCACGATATGAAAATAACCGGCCACCACTTCCTTGGTTTCATTAAAGGGGCCGTCTTTGATAATGCCATTGCTGCCGGTAACCAACCTGCTCCCCTGATCAACCGGGTTTGCATTTTTAAGTTTCCCCTCCTTTATCAGGTTCCCGATGTATGCACCACCATGTTCAATATGTTTTTGAAGTTGTTCAGGGGACAGGTCTGTCCAAACATTACCTTCTGTTTTCAGAATTAATAAAAAGTCTTTCATTTTTTAATTTTTTAATTGTTTATACAGAAGATCCATGGCATTTGTAAAAAGGGACATGACTACAAAAACATTTTTTCAGACTCCGTCAGTTTCCTTTTCAGAAATGCTTTTTCAGGGGCCAGAGGGGTCAGCGTAACTGCCTCGCGGAACATCGCTGCAGCTTCCTGAAACCGGCCAATTTCCATATAAAATTCTGCCAGAACCGAATAGAACAGATGATAAGAATGAAGTGAAGGCAGGTTTTTAAGTCTTTCCAGTTCGGCAATCGCGATTTCTGTGCCTTTTACTTTGGCAAGTGCGACCGACCGGTTTAGTAAAATCAGTGGTGACTGATCTGTTTTAATCAATTTGTCATATAAGAAAAGAATACTTTCCCAGTCTGTCGATTTAAAATCAGCGGCGGAACAATGATAGGAAGAAATGGAAGCCATGATATGGTATATGGAAATCTCGTCTCCCTTTACCGATTTTCTCAGATTTGTAAACCCTTTTTCCATCAGGTCCAAATTCCACAGGGAACGATTCTGATGTTCAAGGGTAAGGATATTGCCTTCCCCGTCGAGCCTGGCACCCAGCCTTGATGCATTTAATTGCATCAGGGCAAGCAGGGCATAGATGTCGGTTTCACCTTCAAATAACGGATGACTTACGATGATCTGTGTCAGCCGGATCGCTTCTTCACAAATCTCAAATTTAATCAGTTGCTCGCCACCCGAAGCACTGTATCCTTCATTGAAAAGCAGGTAAATGGATTCCATGACTGTTTGCAGCCGGATCTTTAAGTCGCCGCCCCGGGGTACTTCAAACGGAAGTTTACTCTCTCTGATCTTTTGTCTTGCCCTGACCAGACGCTTATGAATGTTTTCATTACTTGTAAGGAAAGCGCGTGCAATTTCATGAATACTGAATCCGCACAGTGTTTTTAATATTAAAGCAATCTGTGAATCCGGAGAAATGGAAGGGTGGCAACAGGTAAACATCATCCTGAGCTGGTCATCAATTATCCGGGTCTCCGTAAATAACTGATCCATCGCCGGCTGGGCCGTCGATTCTGATTCTAACAAGTGGATTACATCGGAGGCATATTTTTTTTTATATTTTTCCCGGTTTATGATTTTAAGAGCTCTGTTTTTAGCCACCCTGAATATCCATCCGGAGGGATTATCCGGAATTCCTCTGTAAGCCCAGTGCTGAATAGCTTCTACGAGGGAATCCTGAACTACATCTTCGGCCAGTTCCAGATTATCAGATCCAAAAATCCTTGTCAATACGGAAACCATTCTGCCGGATTCATGCCGGAAAAGATGCTCAACCGTCTGACTGATCCCTTTTTGACCAGGCAATTGCACAATTCTTCCGGTTTCCCTTTTTTCCATTCTTTGATTTTCCTTAAACCAGATCAATTTACGATGAATTCACTGGCATGGGTCTTGCAAAGGAGTAGTATCTTAAAATAACCGGTGCATGAAAAAATTACCCGTTTTTGGTATTTTTATTCTTGGTATTCTGTCCATTGTGCAATGTAAAAGCGGGCTGGTCACCACGTCAAACAGCTGCTATAATCTGATCAAGTCCTCCAACGATCAGAACAAAGCGGGTGACTATTCTGATGCCCTGGCGAATTTTAACGAGATCCTTAAAAAATGCGATGCCTACGACGCAAAAATACCTGCGTATGCCGGAAAAGCAGGAGCGCTGAATGGTATGCACCAATATAATGATGCACTTGCTGCGGCTCAGGAAGGACTTAAGCTTGACAAATCCAGTATTTATAATCTTTTTGAAAAAGCCAATGCCGAAATGGGTCTTGGTATGACAACAGAAGCGAAAGCTGACCTTCAGACGGTTATTTCACTGACTGAAAAAAACAGAAATACAGCAGACAGGGCAAGTATTTATGCAAAGATCGCCGCCATGGACAGCCGCCAACAACAGTGGTCAGACGCACAATCTAATGTACAAACGGCCATCGGTCTGGATCCAAATAACGCCGACCTCTATATTCTTCAGGGAGACATTAACACATCTGCGGGAAAATATACGGCTGCCGCGGAAAACTATGATAAGGCCATTGGCATGCAGGGAAATGGGGCGGCGCCAGCCTGGAAGGCAAAGGTTGAATCCATCATAAAAATGAATCAGGCAAAATATGCAACCACGGATGCGAATACCCTCGCTGCAAAAATGAATTCATCTGAAAAGAAGAATTTATGCGATGCCATTCAATCCGGAATAAGTCAGGGTGTGAAGAATATGAATATCGACCTGTTGCGTGTGGCCATTTGTAAATGAATATAAATTCAGATCATGAAATATTTTTTGTTTGTACCCGCATTGCTATTGATTATTTTTTCTTCCTGTAAAAGCCTGAATAATACACAGAAAGGAACAGCGATCGGTGCGGCAGCCGGAGGAACTGCCGGTGCAATCATTGGCGGGGGCGGAAAAAGTTCTGTTATCGGTGCCCTGATCGGCGCGGCTGTCGGTGGTGGTGCCGGATATCTGATCGGGAACAATATGGACAAACAGGCCAAAGCCATCAAACAAGCTGTGCCGGATGCCCAGGTCGAAAGAGTTGGAGAAGGTATTAATATGACTTTTAATTCCGGATTGCTATTTAAAATTAATTCGAGTGTGCTGAGCGACTCTGCAAAATATAATCTGGACAGGATCGCAACCGTATTTAATGATTATCCCGAAACCATTATCCTGGTGGAGGGTCACACGGATAATACCGGAACGGTTCAGTACAATATTGATTTGTCAAAATTGCGGGCCACGACCGTATCGGACTATCTGATTTCGAAAGGGGTTGCCAAAGACAGATTTGATATTAAGTGGTATGGAGAAGATCAGCCAAAATATCCAAACGATACGGATGCCAACCGGAAATTAAACCGTCGGGTGGAAGTGGGTGTAATGGCCAACAGTGAATTAAAAAAGCAGGCGGAAAACGGAAAGATCCCCAGCTAATCATTTAAATAAAATCTTAAAATTATTTGTATGCCCAATTGGTTAAGAGCGCTGATCGCAGGCTATGGTGCAAAGAAACTCGGAGGTGGTTGTTTTTCCACCATTCTGATTTTTGTGGTTATTTATTTCGTTTTGGGACAGTGCAATCATCCGGCGGTCCGTCATGCGAATGTGCAAACTATAAATAAGGTTCACATCGCGAAACTGGATAACACAAAGTAAACGCTCGTAACAGGAATCAAAACCTGTGCACCAGACCGAATCCAAATGAGCCATCCTGATAGGTGGGCATCACGACGGTGCTTACTTCCTTATCCTTGAAAATTGTTCTTTTTATAACCGGGTAAATCCAGTAAGCGAGTTTGGTTGAAATGATTCCGATACCAGCTCCGGCAGCCACATCGCCCACCCAGTGTTTGTCATTGTACATTCTCAGATATCCGGTGGCGGCTGCCATGACATAACCGGCCACGCCATACCAGGGAGAAACATCCTTATATTCCTGTCTCAAAAATTCTGCGGTGGCAAAGGCAGCGGCTGTATGACCGGATGGAAATGAATATTGATCGGAGCCGTCGGGCCTGGTTTCGCCGGACATATTCTTGATTGACAAAACGGCGGTACCCATAATGATTCCGGAGAGACCAAGTATAATTGTCCGGTCTCTGAAATTATTTTTTCCTTCAATTCCAAGCGCATTCAAACCATATACCGCTACGACCGGCAGAAAAGGAAGGTAATTATCAATCTGTGTTTTTTGTTTTGATGACCGTTCAGTGTATATCTCCTCTTTGAACTTATCGTTCACACTTAGAAGCGCATGATTATTCAGGGATGTAAATCCGTAGGCGACCAAAACTGAAGGGACGATAAACGATTTATAGGGAAATCCTTTTTGGGCAGTTGCTACAGTCCAGTCTATATTCGGTGGCAGACTATCCTTTTTAATGGGCGTGAGTCCATTATTATACTGGCTGTACCCGGCGGTTCCGTATAATAACGCGGATGCGAGGAGAAAGGGGGCTATTATTTTATTCACAAAAATGAATGGGATAGCCGCAAAATTGCAAAATTAAATGGAGGTTTGAAAGGAGCTCCGAACGATTTAACAAATCCTGTTTTCCGGGATAATCAATGGACATTCTTAAAAATTGGTGGCCGGGGGTAGTTCAGGATCCTGATGGAAGATCGAGGAGTGCCTTCAGATCTGCAAGTCTGCCCTCCAATACTTTTATGTTTTTATAAATTATCCGGGCAAGTTCCAATTGTGATGGAGTGTGTTGCAAAGCGGCATCGAAACTTTTTTCATTCGTCTCTATTTCCAGTTGAAGTGAAATGATCTCTTTGTGTAATTCGCCAGGTAACATAACTGACAAGTTTAAAACGTGAAAAACTTATCAGTCTTAAAAATGAAGGAGTAACAAAATTACGGCTCCTTGTGTGCAGTAATTTTTATCTGCAGCTCAAAACAAAGATGAGGCTATAAGATCATACAAAAGGTAGTCTTATTATCGGTAAAAGCGCGTTAAATTATAAATATCGGATGATGAGGGGAAATCCGGGGGATCTGAACAGGTCAATTGATCAGATAGTAATTTTCTTCTTCTTTTTCAGTCTCAGTAACAGGATTGTTCATAAACCAGTTCCGGATATATTCGAGTAGTAATTTCATAGTTCGATTTTTTAATGGATTTCAAATCTAGCCAATGACCAATGGACGAGCAAACATGAATATGTAATAAAATGTTATGATTCGATTAGGCATGAACGTTATGTTAAGCGTTTGGAAACGAATGGTTAACCCCGGACCCTGAAAAGAAAAAACCGCTAGTTGGTTTAGCGGTTATTCAAAAAACTAGGATCTTACAATGTTTTTCGTTCGGATTGGAGGGGTTTCATCAGGATCTTGAGATCGGTTTCTTTCGGATTTGGACTGGTTTCTTTCGGATTTGGATTTCGGACTCGACCTTGGTTTCTCTTCGGATTGGATCGGTTATTTCTATCGGATTGGATATATCAAAAGTATAACAGGCCCGTCTGATTTGAAAGCGAGGGAACACTCGATTTTGTAGTAAGTTTACGAATCGTTTATTTACATAACCTTCATAAGTTATTCAAAATCAATAGATATGATTGTACAAGAATTGCTGCAAAATTATGCCCGTTACAACCAGTGGGCGCATAAAAAATTGCTGGATCTGATTGGCACACTTTCCAATGAACAGCATCATGCCGTTGTTCCAAGCAGTTTTGACACAGTGTATAAAACCGTCTTTCACGTCTGGGGTGCTGAAAGTTTGTGGCTCGGACGACTCAATCTGTCTCCAATAATAATAACCGGTGATCCATTCAACGAATCGATGGAGAAACTTTCAAACGCACTGGAAGCTGTTGATCAGCTTTGGGTGGAATGGGTGGAATCAAAGAATGATGAACGACTGAACGAAAAATTAAATTATACGAACAAAGCCGGATTGCCTTTCGTACAGTCATATGATCTGCTGCTCCAGCATATTTTCAACCACAGTACTTATCATAACGGACAGCTGGTGACGATGCTTCGCGCGCTGGCTGTAAAAAATCTGCCTTCAACTGATTTCGTTGCCTGGACATTCGCGACTGAATAGAATTATTTTTTTGAATCCCTGACTTCAAATGACGCAAGGGCCCTGCCGGGAATGCCATCCGTCGTAATGCCCTGTACGAATACGACGAATTTTCCGGGTGTGTCAGAAGTAAAGAAAGATAAACGGGATTTACCCTCCGCACCGGTCAGTATCCGTGGTGACCAGTATAAAACATTCCGGTAATCAGGCAACCGGCTCTGTCTGGCATTTTCGTCGGCATATACCGGTGAATAAAATTCACGCTGCATTTGTATGGCTTCATATTCCATGACGGTTGCATTGGGATCGATTTGCGTAATGCCGGTTTCACCATTATAAGATTTTACATTTATGATGCCGCTAAATACAAATGATCCCATATAAAAAGGGTGGGTAATCAATTCAATTTTTTTTATTTGAAGTGGATCCAGACCGATGATGGCGGTCGCCTCTCCGGGTATGCCATCTACCAGCATCAAGGGCAGGCCTTCATAATACAAATCGGTGTGACTGTTCTTCACCCTCAGATTAAATTTGTCAGCATCCCTCCTCACGCGCACGTCATTCACATATTCCCTGAAAACTTCTTCCATCGTCTGATAACGAACATACTGATCAAGAAAATAAACTTTGTCCGGCAGTCCGTAAAAAGAGCTGCTATCCGGATAACCAGCCAAATACAGGTGCTTTTTTTCAACGGCAAATGTATTTTCAATCTGGTTGTTGACGCTGCGGTTTAACAACGCGTTTTGCTCCATTTTTGACAGCGTAAATGGCCGCACAGGAGTGGACGAATATCTGTCCGACCATGCACTCAAAATATCTATGCTGCTGCCTGAATCCGCCTTCAGGGCGGGTTGCATCACGAGCACATTGTTTTTATAAATATTCCGGAAACTGTAACGAATCACTCCATGATCATCACTGGTCGAAATATTGAATGTGTGATCTTCACCGGGCATACTCACAAAAACATCTTTGTCAACGGAAACTGCTCCGCTTTTTTTATCTGTCATTACCCCTGTTGCTACCTGGCCTTCCAGTTCAGGAATAAAAATAAAAGCAGGTTTTTTGCCCTTTAGGACCTCGTCCCATTTAAACCTCCTCCATCCCTGCGTGAGTAACAAATCGTCGAGTGCGCTATCTGTACGCTGATCATTATGTTCAAAATAATAAGCCGGGGATTCAATATTTCCTTTTAAATCCGAGCTCAGATAGAGATAACTAACGATATCCCGGTCAGGAATATTCTGTAATGCATCGATCATCAATACAGATGCGGACAGATTACCTGGAACGGACTGGTCGCCTGTCCTGGTCAGCAGATCTATATTTACGGGGCTTCTCAGGTCGTATACCTGCTGATCGGTTGTTGCCTCTATGGACAGATTTTTTTCCGGTCGTCTAAATATCAGCCGTTCGCAAACCGGTTGTCTTTCCGTATTGAATATGGTTATGGACGATATCCCCTCACCCAGATCTTTTTTATGAATCACAAAAGATACTTCTCCATTTGTCAGGGTGCCGGCTTGTACATTCTTTGCCACCTGCCGGGTTTGCGCAAAAAGAAAAATCTGGCTGCCATCAAATTCGGACGTGGTGCGGACCCTGACCGTCAGCAGATCAGCATCATCTTGTCGTGTGTCCAAACAGAATCCCTGTGTTTCTGCCGGAGCCAATTTTTGTTTTATGAGACTGTCCCCTAATCTCACAACCGCATAATAAACTTTGTTTTTTTCCGCCCTCAGTTGAAAACTGCCCATTCCATTGTGGAATGCCTGAAAAGAAATAAGGGTATCATTGGATTGACCAACGATTACCCCCTGGCAGTTTATTCCGAGTCCGTTGCTGTCAACGGCTTTAAATGCGATCCGTTCTGAAAATCCCGCAATCAGGTTTCCTCCCTCCGGAAAAAAACTGAT
>DASXKM010000676.1:0-10622 GCA_036496825.1 Puia sp.
GTAATAAAAAAATACCATTCCCGCGGAAAAAAAAATAACGACACGATCAATATGCCGGCATCGAGTACCAGGGATGAAATAAACCATATTCTTGCTGCCAGAGCGGTCGTGCTCATATTTCTCTATTTTAAAAGTACTTTGAAATACAAAGTATGTGAACAAAAAAAATCAATCCATTGAGCGAATCATTTTTTCCAGTGCATCCAGATGTGACTTAAAAGCTTTTTTCCCGGAACTGGTGATGGCATAGGTTGTATTTGTTTTTCTTCCGATAAATCCTTTTTCCACTTGTATATATCCCGCTTCTTCTAGTGTTTTCATATGGCTGGCGAGGTTTCCGTCGGTCACATTGATCAGTTCTTTCAGATCATTAAAGTTGCTCCGGTTGTTCATAATCAGGGCGCTCATGATGCCCAGCCGGATACGGCTGTCAAAAACTTTGTTTAGTTGTTCGATTGGATTCTTCATGATTTAATCGGCATTGATCGCCTGCAGTTTTTTTTCCGCCGCACCTGTTCTGTCGTATTTCCACCACATGGCAAACCCATAAATGATATGGAGCAACCCAAAACCGAGGGTCCAGAAGATCATTCCCCTTCCCGGGTACCAGAGATTGACGACGCCAAGAATCAGTTCACCATAACCCAGCCACCGCACTTCCCCCATCGTGTATTTGCTTCCGTTCACCAGCGCCAGGCCATAAAAAATCAGACAGGCGGGAGCTACGAACCCATATATGTTATTTTCAATCAGATGCCAGATTAAAAAGCCACCGGCAGCGAGTGGCAGAAAAGTATTCCACATCAGCCTCCTGGCGGTGGCTCCCCAGATCGCCACACCTTCCTTCTTCGATTTCAAAAAGGTAAAAAAAACCGCCAGCACAAATGCAGCTGTAAAAGTCAGGGTTGCAATTAAAATCAAATCAGTCTTCAGATTCTGTATGGCGCCTGCAACTTTCTGGTATTCGGTCTGATAATAAAGAACAATCCTCTTGTGTGCCATTCCCGCCCCCGCCAGCGCACAGGTACCCGCAGCGATGCCGCTCCAGCCACTCAGGCTGATAAAGCGGCTGCTGCGCTCCATCATACGTTTTATATCGTGTAATGTTTCAAGACTTTTTTCCGGACTGCTCATAAGAAAGTACTTTGAAATACAAAGTAAATGACAATTATCCGGAAATGCAAATATTTCAATGGAATGTTTTGATCAGATCAAATTCAAAACGTTGCCGACCCATAAAAAAGCAGTTCACTGCTATTTCATACTTCGCATTCATTTCTTATATTTAGTATACCTCACAAACCCTGGAATCATATGTCTGATCGCAAAAGTTCCGGTATTAAATTATTTTACTCACTTCTGATCACGATTGGTGTTGGAGCCATCGCCGGTTTCGCGACAGCCACCAGTATCAGCACATGGTATACCTATCTGCTGAAACCTTCTTTCAATCCGCCGAACTGGTTATTCGGTCCGGTCTGGACATTGTTATATATATTGATGGGGATTTCGCTCTACCAGGTTTGGAGGCAATCTCCTTCGCGACACCGGTACAATGCAATGTCGCTTTTCTTTATACAGTTATTTTTTAACTTCTGCTGGAGTTTTATTTTCTTTTATTTTCATGAGATTGGTCTCGCGCTTTTTGATATTATACTGCTTTGGATATTTATTTTATTAACCATCATTTATTTTGCAAAACATCATAAAACAGCTGCGGCGCTATTGATACCTTACCTGGCCTGGGTGAGTTTCGCGGCCATTCTGAATGCTTCAATTTATCAGTTAAACTGATGCTTGACGAACTGGTATCCGGATTATTACGTTAACGGACGGGATCCCGTCTTTCTTTATCAAAATATTGAACGTCAAACTGATCAATCAAATTCGAGCAGATCCTGTCGATCCCGGATTGATCAGACGTTGATGAAACCGAGCTCTTCATCAGCATGTCGCCGGATTCGTCTTTTGAAGTGCGAATTCTTTTCGTCAACAGTGAATTCATATAAATTCCGACCAGTTTGTCACCTGATTTTAAAGTTGCATACTGAACGGTGATCATAAATGTGGCGGAGTCAGTCGTGTCACTTACAATTACGATATTTGGTTTATTTCCGAGATCGTTTTTGAGATCAGAGAGTATTTTACCAGTGAGTTTTTCATCTGTGCCGTGAACTTTCAGCTTAACTGTTATCTCATGCCGCGCGGGAATTTCACGGAATCCCAGGAGGATCAGCAGCAGCAGGATAGCCCCGTATATTTTTTTCATATATTTTCTATGGATGTTCTTTTTCTTTCATAATTACGAATAAAGCAATCTATATGCATGAAGCCGGGACTAAGTCTGACAGAATTCCATTGTGATTATGCATTCAACTCTTCAAACTGTCCCGTCCGGCGATTCTTACGCACATTATCCCAGTTAAAATATCGTCCGTTCATAGCCACGTAAACACCTGTAGGCAGGCATTGCACAAAGGCAAGTGCGCAACCCAGATTAAAAAATCCATCCGAACTTCCAAACTTATAAGGAATCATGGCGCCGGTGAGAACGATTGTTTTTCCCCTGACCTTGTCCGCTAACATGGCCGCTGTTATGGACATTGTATCGGTTCCGTGTGTGATGATGATTTTATTTTCCGGTGTATTCATACACTGGTTGGCGATGAGTTCGCGGTCAATTGGTTTCATGTCCAGACTATCGATCATCATAAGGGTCGTGACTATCACCTGCGGGCTCACGCGGCTTCGGGCAATCATTTCCGGCAGGTGGGTCTCTTTAAAGAAAAGCTGGCCGGTGATTTCATTGTATTCCTTATCGAAAGTGCCGCCTGTGACAAATATGCGGATGGACATAAATTGATTTTGGGCAGCTAAGGTAAGGAAGTCTGGAAGACTGGAAGTCTGGAAGACTGGAGTCGATTATTTTGGTCTTCCGGGGTTTTGAGGATGCTGCTGCGGTGCAGGATTATGTTGTTGTGGTTGCATATGCTGCTGTTGTGGTTGCTGCATATGTTGATGTTGTGGCTGCTGCATATGCTGTGGCGGTTGCAAATGCTGCTGCGGGGCAGGATTATGCTGTTGCGGTTGCTGCATATGTTGCGGCGACGCGGGATAGTGTTGCTGTTGCGATACATGTCGTGACGGGTTGGTATGTGGTTGTGGATTATTATGCTGTCCGGCAATTTGATTTTGGTTTGCTGCCGTCTGCGGTCGTGGATTTGGCTGGTGATGAACTGCCGGATTTGGGTTGGACGCGGGTGTGCCCGTACGAGATTGTGATTCATGATTTACTCCTGCACGGTTCATAGCCGGCGTTGCAGGTTGTCCGTGATTCACAGATACATATTGAGCCCTGTTCGCACTTGCCTGATTCAGGTGATTATTCTGAACAGATGTGGGATTTATATGCGTTTCCCTTGATGCCACCTGTTCCTGATTATTTGGCCGGGCACTGATTCCATGCGGGCCACCGTTGTAACTTATTCTATGGTTAACATTCGTATTATGTACAACAACAGTATTGTCGACATATACGTTATGAACCACTGTTCGATTCACGTTGACCACAGCCGTATTATATCTGAAGGCATTCCCCTGCCATCTGCCTCCGCTGAATCCGGTACCATAGTAGCCATATCCGTAATTCACGCCACCATAGAAACCGACATGAGGTCCCCAGTATCCACGATGAAAAGCATAATAACCACCCGAATATCCCCAATAGGCGGGTGTCCATAAAAATCCTGGTTGCGGTGGAAGAACCCATACGCCGGGAACCCAGAAATATCCGTCGTTCGTATAAGCCCAATATCCTGGTATCCACAAATACCCATCTACCGGACAGGCGGGCTGTACATAAACGGGTAGTGGAGGAGGAGGAATACTGGCAGTAACGCTGATACCCACACTCAACTGGGCAGAAACATTTGTGAATGATAAAAATAAAACGCTGCAGACAAATATGAAGACAAACCTGATTTTTTTCATCGTTTCATTTTGAGGACGATGGGCTATATGTTCATGTTCAAATAACCGTATCACCGCTACAATAACAGATAAAAAACCATGCCCCATCCGAATGGGAAGAATAATTACGGAGATGATTTAACTTATCGTTAAACCTGTATCAGAACGAATTTGGCGCGATTTGAATTTGAAAAAAAAGATAGTCCGGGTTCGCATACGATGGCTGAAACGAATTGAATCTGCAGAAAAACAAATGGCGATGTCCGGAATGACTTGTATGAAAAGTCGATTCCCAGAATGGGAAGAAATTAAAAGCGGTGCAGGAGAATATTAAGCCAGCAATTCCTTTTTTTCTTCCAGCCGCCGGTTCCAGATCCAGCTCCTGATGTATTCCGTCAGCAGGCACATACCGCGTGTAATAGGTAAAGTGTTGATTAGCTGACCATGCTGATTAATACTTTGTTCGGTTGGCAAGGCGAACTTATCGGGCATCTGGAAAAAGAAGCCGCTGGGTAAACCCAATTTGGTCAGTCCGTCGCCCGTGAACTGAAAGATGTTGTCGAGAATTTTGCCTTGGGGAGTCAAAGTGACATCGTCACCATAGATGGGGAAGTTCATATATATTGGATTTTACAAAATTTTGAATAAAATAAATTCGAAAAGGAACCAGTTTATTCTTCTACTATTAAAACAAAAAATATGCCTCAATTTTAACTGAATAACAATTATTGAAAATAGCCGGTAAAATATGTCTTCAGGGGATAATTAGTTCAGAAATTCCAGGCAGCAGAGCAGGGCCGTGATGAGAACGCAGAGAGGAGAATAATATTTTGTGTCCAGCCGGGCAAACTTTGAAGATTTCACTTTCTTAAAAAATCCGATATAGCGGAATTCACCGATCGCCCGTGCAGCAAACAACGTGATGAGTATCCAGGATCCCGTATGCAGGAGCCACCCGGGCCAGTCAAAGAGCAGCAACCTCGATTTAACCAGGACGAAGAACCATGCTCCCAACAATAAAAAGGCGACGACGTAACAGTCAAATGCCGATGGGTTGATGCGCTTCGCGCCGTTTGCTTTTGCAGGGACGGCGGCCGCCTTTCCCCATTTACCTCCCAGTCCCCAGTAAACATGAAGTCCGGAAAGAAATAAAAAAATACAGGATAATAGCAGGGCCGAAATGATAAGCATTCAAACAGTTTTTTCTTCAAAAGGCGTATCTGTTCATCAACTATCCGGGTACTCCTTCAAAAAGGGAAAAAAAAAAATAAATATTTGTTTCCGATGCGTGGCTATAAAAATATTGCAGTTCCAATCTATTGTCAGGAGGGGATCAAATAAAATCCCCCGTCATGGCTGGAGCTTTGTTTGTAATTTAGACAGTCTGGATGGGCTTCAATAATTAATCCAAAAAAATCTTTATGATCGCGAGAATCTGGCATGGTTACACGACAAAAGAGAATGCCGGCAAATATGTTTGCGGGTGTGGATTACGAAACGGCCTATGTGCCGGAAAAAGCCCGGTTGATGCTGAAAAGGTTTGATCAGAAATCGGTCCATTGCCAGATCATATACGAGTTAAATTATTAGATTATTTTTTATGATTAAAAATTATATCCGGACGGCTCTGCGCAATCTGATAAATAATAAATCGTCTTCGATCATCATGATTGTAAAATCAATTGCGATTATATCTGTCAGTTTCCAGGTAATCAGGGCAGCCATGACAAATCCGGTCAACAGCCTGCGGTCGGAGTGAATCGTAGTCAGTTGATAGTTGACAGTTGACCGTTAGTCGTTGACCATTCACAGTTGATAGTCTACAGTTTACCGTTGGTGATTTATAGTCGACAGCTGACGGTTGAAAGGAAAATGCGTTAGGTGTTGAGCGTTCGGCGTAAATCCCAAGTTAATTTTATTACAATATTTTAACATTGTGAATGCAAAAGCCCGAAAGGATTTATGTTTGAACCCTGTGCGTTCGCGCGCACATACTATTAAAATAGATTTCTCTGATGACCAAAACCAGATCCGTACTTCTTCTGTTGTTTATCTTTTTATTCATTTATTCAGCGCAGGCGCAAACCAATCACACGGTCAGCGGTTCCATAAGAGAAAAGAAGTCCGGGGAATCATTGATTGGAGCCACCGTTTATCTGCTGGAGATACCGAAATCAGGGACCATGAGTAACAGTTATGGATTTTATTCCATATCTGCGCCCTCCGGCACCTATACAATGATCACCAGTTTTGCAGGCTATCAGCAGGATACCACGCGGATCACCCTGGACAGAAATATAAATATTGTTGTCGGGCTGCTGCAAAAATCAACGGAGCTCGAGGAAGTGGTCGTTAGTTCAAAAAAGCGAAATGAAAATGTGATCAGGCCACTTGCCGGTGTTCAGAAATTATCTGTCAGCGATATCAGAAATGTTCCCGTTATATTCGGCGAGAAGGATGTATTAAAAACCATCCAGCTTTTACCAGGTGTAAAAGCAGCAGGTGAAGGGAACAGTGGATTTTATGTACGCGGCGGGGCTGCGGACCAGAATCTGATCCTGCTTGATGAAGCCACGGTTTATAATCCATCACATCTCCTTGGTTTCTTTTCCGCTTTCAATTCCGATGCGATCAAGGATCTCACATTATACAAGGGAGCAATGCCGGCTGAATATGGCGGCAGACTTTCTTCAGTCGTGGATATAAAAATGAACGACGGCAACAACAAAGACTATCATGTAAGCGGCGGACTTGGATTAATCGCCTCCCGGATCACCGTAGAGGGACCGATTGTAAAAGATAAAGGATCTTTTATCGTCAGTGGCAGGAGAACATATGCAGACGTATTTCTCAAACTGTCATCCGATTCCACCGTCAATAATAATAGTCTCTATTTCTACGATCTGAATATGAAAGCCAATTACACATTTAATAAAAACAACCGGGTTTACCTTTCCGGTTATTTCGGAAAGGACGTGTTTGGTATCGGCGGCCAGTTTAGCATCGATTATGGCAACAGCACCGGAACTGTTCGCTGGAATCATATTTTTAACAGCCGTCTTTTTTCCAATACTTCTTTTATCTACAGTAACTACAATTATAATATCGATCTGACGTCAAACGGGAATGACCTGCTTTTAAAATCCAAGATTGAAGACCTTTCCTTAAAACAGGATTTTCAATATTACGTAAGCAGCCGCAGCAAGATCAATTTTGGATTTCAGGTTACCAGGCATATTATCAGTCCGGCTGTCCTGAATGCAACACCCGGATCAAGTTTCAATTCGATCGATATTCAGAAAAATTACTCCTTTGAAAACGCCGCTTATCTGGGTCATGAATATACAGTATCAGATAAAATCAGATTTAATTATGGTCTTCGTTTTTCTTCTTTCATTGTTACCGGACCGGGTGATTTTTATACATACGACAGTGCGGGTGACATCACGCAAACCAAAACCTATGAAAGCGGTCAGATCGTAACGAGTTATTTCAATCTGGAGCCGCGGTTTTCTGTAAGTATTCAAACCAATGAAAACAGTTCGGTGAAAGCTTCTTACACGCGTAATGTTCAGAATCTGCATCTGCTTTCAAACTCTGCCACCAGTAATCCGACGGACCTCTGGATACCAAGCAGCCCGAATGTAAAGCCTGAAATCGCTGATCAGGTTTCGCTGGGGTATTATCGGAACTTCAGTGATAACAACTACGAATTTTCAACAGAGGTATATTACAAAACCATGCAAAACCAGATTGATTACAAGAATGGAGCTGAACTGCGGGCGAATCAAAATGTGGAGTCGCAGTTATTATACGGACAGGGCCGGGCTTATGGTCTGGAACTTTTCCTAAAAAAGAAAGCAGGACGCTTTACCGGATGGCTCAGCTATACATTGTCGAAGACAGAAATACAGATCAATGGCATCAACCAGGACAGCTGGTACCCGGCCAGACAGGATCAGACAAATAATATAGCCCTTGTGGGCGTATATCAGCTCAGTAAAAAATGGACGATCTCGGCAAACTGGGTTTACAATACCGGAACGCCTGCTACTTTTCCCAGCGGCAAATATTCCGTAAACGGACAAACCACATTTTACTACACGGAGAGAAACGCCTATCGGATGCCCGACTATAACCGGCTGGACTTTGCAGCAACCCTCGAGGGTAAGAAACATAAAAAATGGCAGAGCAGCTGGACCTTTTCATTATATAATGTATATGGAAGAGAAAATGCCTATGCCATTACATTCCGAAATGACCCGGATGATCCGAATAAAACACAGGCGTTACAAACATCTTTGTTCCGCTGGGTTCCTTCGGTCACCTACAATTTTAAATTTTAGCCATGAAAACACTTAAATTTTTACAGCCCTTCTGTATGTTGGTGTTTTTGTTTTCATGCACGAAAGTGATCAGTGTAAATCTGAACAATGCCAATCCGAATATCGTGATCGAAGGAATTGTGAGTGATGGCCCGGGACCCTATCAGGTGAAGATTACACAAACTGTAAATTTCAGCGATCCGAATGTTTTTCCACCGATAACCGGTGCAACCATAAAAATCACTGACAGCTCGCTCGGTATTACAGATTCATTGAAGGAACTGGCGCCCGGTACATATGTCACACAAAAAATACAGCAGGGTATAACCGGCCACACTTATCAACTATATGTTTTATCCAATGGACAAACTTATACGGCCTCCTCGACCATGCCGGCGAAAGTGAATCTGGACTCGGTCACTTTTTACATTACGAATATATTTGGAACAAAAAGTACCAGTGCCATTGCTAATTTTCAGGATCCGGCAGGGATTGCCAATTATTACACTTTCACAGAATACGTGAATGGTCAGGCTATAAATCAGACTTTCAATTTCAGCGATCGGTTGTCGGATGGAAAATATATCAGGCGGCAGCTATTTAACGACAGCAGCTATATAAACCCGGGCGACCAGGTAGCTGTCGAGATGCATTGTGTGGACAATCAGGTATGGCAATATTTCAATACGCTGGGTCAGGCAAAGGGTAACAATTCCCAGGCGATAACACCTGCCAATCCGCTGAGTAATATTTCAAACAACGCGTTGGGTTATTTCAGTGCGCAAACGGTGCAGACGGGTTTGGCTATCCTGGAATAAGCGGGTTTAAGCTTAGGGCTTAAGGCATAAGGCCTAAAGCCTAACGTCTGACGGTTGGCTGAAATCTGAATGGTGCCGTTTTCGGATAACAGCTGCAGTTTGTGGAAATATTTATAGAATTTTTTCCATGTAGATGGTCCCGCTGATCGGATTAAACCGATAGGATGGAATAATATAAAAGCCAAAGGATTTGTACAATTCCTGCGCTTTCACCATATTCTCCAGTGTATCCAGTCTTATTTTTTTGTAACCAAGAACTTTTGCTAAACTTAATGAGCGTTGAAGTAGTTCAACGCCGATCCGAAAACCCCTGAATTCACTTTTGACATACATTCTTTTTAGTTCCGCGGTTTCGTCGTTTAACCTTCTGACCCCGGTACAGGCAATCGGATGGCCGTTTATGTATATAAGTAATAAACCACCAACAGGTTTGTTGTATTGAACATGAATGGTTTCTAACTCTTTCTCAAATTCCTGAAACGACAAATCCACACCCAGTGCATCTGCATATTCTTTAAAAAGATGGCGGGCCTGTTCAAATTCATTCCCGGTTTCGGCGATTCTGCATAGAATATTCTGTTTCACATGTTAAATTTAGGTTTCGGTCGAACGGAAAGGCATTTTAATGTTAACATTATAATCCGGAATGAAAAATGAATAAAAATTTAAATTTGCGCAAAACTGCCTGGTATCTATGAACAAAGAAACGGCCGATAATCAAAAATTCAGTTTACTTCGGATAATGGCGATTGTCATTTTGTTTGCCGGCGGAGTCGTATCTGCGTGGTTTACTTTTGACGCTGGTCGGGGTAACAAATCACTTCTTCTGAAATCTCTTTTTCTGGTTTGGATCCTTTCTCCCTTCTTCGCACTGATCAATGTCTATTCGGGTTCGCGGCATTGGTCGGCGAACAGACGGGGATTACTTTATAATCTGATGCTTTTTGTTGCACTGGTTTCCATGGTTGCCTACAGCGGCGAATGGAATCTCCCCGGAATGAAACCGGCATTTTTGTTTCTGGTGACTCCTTTATTTTGCTGGGTACTGATGATTGCTGCTTATCTTGTTGTGAATTATCGGAAGAGAAAATAAACAATCTTCAAACTTTACATTTTTTGCCTCAGGACCTTCCCCAAACGGTTAAAAAGTTTTCAATTTCAAAGGGCTTAAGAGATTGCATTTCAATGGGAAAAATATTCAATGGCAGGCTTCGCTGCCTGACCGGCATTTTAAAAAATATCTTTCTGACTCCTTTCAAAACACTCCTGTGCACGAACACCGCTTTTGGATAAAATGTCTTTCCCCGGTTAAATGACATCCGGAGTGCTGTATCATAACTCCACAAGTCGCCCAAACCTTTCAGATCTGATTTGACGGCTTCGGTAATAATGAAAAGATTCGCAAATGTCCTGGCTTTTCGAACAGCCGGCGCAAGTTTTTTCAGCATGACAGCAGCCTGACGCAGCTGCTTCACGCCTATCCCACGCTGATGCGGATGAATCTTTCTGT